>NZ_JBFAJA010000071.1:0-54715 GCF_040654975.1 Dactylosporangium sp. NPDC050588
CACGTGTTATATTACTATATTCAAAGGGCATCCGCGGCCAAGGCGGATCGGCGTCTGCCCGGGTGCCACCGCAAGGTTCACCATCCAGGCCGTTATCGTGTGAGCCGTGTCCAGGGCTGTGAAGCGGGCGTTCAAGTACCGCTTCTACCCGACCCCCGGGCAGGCCGCCGAGCTTGCTCGGACGTTCGGATGTGTCCGACTGGTCTACAACCTGGCGTTGCAGGCCCGGACCGAGGCATGGACACTGCGCCAGGAACGGGTCAACTACAACGTCACCAGCGCGATGCTCACCGGCTGGAAGAGGACCGGGGAACTGGCGTTCCTCAACGAGGTCTCCTGCGTGCCGTTGCAGCAGGCGCTGCGCCACGTGCAGGTGGCGTTCACGAACTTCTGGGCGAAGCGTGCCAGGTATCCGACGTTCAAGTCCAGGAAGCGGTCGCGCCGCTCGGCGGAGTACACGACCAGCGCGTTCCGCTACCGGGACGGCCGGCTCACCCTGGCCAAGATGACCGAACCCCTGGACATCGTGTGGTCCCGGCCGCTGCCCGAGGGAGCATCGCCGTCCACGGTGACCGTGTCGCAGGACGCCGCGGGCCGCTGGTTCGTGTCGCTGCTCTGCGACGACCGGGTCGAGCCGGTCCCGGCAACGGGCGCGGTCGGTGTCGACGCAGGGCTCAACAGCCTGCTCTGCCTGTCCACCGGGGAGAAGGTCACCAACCCCAAGCATGAACGCCGCGACCGGGCCGCGCTCGCCCGAGCCCAACGCAACCTCGCCCGCAAGGAGAAGGGCTCCGCGAACCGGGCCAAGGCACGGCTGAAGGTCGCCCGCGTCCACGCCCGGATCACCGACCGCAGGCGTGACCACCTGCACAAACTGAGCACTCGACTCGTTCGTGAGAACCAAACGATCGTGATCGAGGACCTGACCGTGCGCAACATGATCCGAAACCACCACCTCGCCCGCGCCATCAGCGACGCGGCCTGGCGGCAGTTCCGCACCATGCTCGAGTACAAGACCGACTGGCACGGCCGCACCCTGGTCGCCGTGGACCGTTGGTTCCCGTCGTCGAAGCTGTGCTCGACCTGTGGTGCGCTCGCTGCGCGGATGCCGCTGCACGTGCGGACGTGGACCTGCCGATGCGGGCAGACCCACGACCGCGACGTCAACGCGGCCCGCAACATCCTCGCGGAGGGGCTCTCCGTGATCGCCTGTGGAGGCGGTGTAAGACCTCAACGAGAGTCCTCTCGGACGGGGCAGCCGTCGGTGAAGCAGGAACCCCCTGGGGCGACCCAGGAAATCCCCGCCCTTAGGGCGGGGAGGACTGTCAACCCCGGTTCTTCGGCTGGGTGAACTCCGCACCGTCCGCGGCCGGCGTGCTGGTCGCACCGATCGCCGCCGCCCTGAACCCGAGTTGCGCCGGCGGTGACCATGCCGGCGTGCTGCTGGAGCACACCGTGCTGCGGTGGCTTGCCGAGCTGGTCGGTTTCCCGCACCGTCCGGGCGGGGGGTTGCTGACCAGTGGCGCTTCGATGGCGACCGTGGTCGCGCTGGCCGCCGCCCGTCAGCACGCCGTCGGCCGGGACGGCGCCGACGTCCGTGAGGAGGGGCTCTACGGGCGCCCGCCGATGGTCCTGTACGTGTCCGCGGAGGGGCACAGCTGTCTGCGGAAGGCGGCCGAGCTGCTGGGCCTGGGCAGCCGTCACGTGCGGGTGGTGCCCGTGGACGGCGGGTTCCGCATGGACGTCGACGCGTTGCGGGCCTTGGTGACCCGTGACGTGCGGGCGGGGCTACGACCGTTCTGCGTGGCGGCGAGCGCAGGCACCGTCAACACCGGCGCCGTCGACGCGTTGGACGAGATCGCGGACGTCGTCGCCGCCCACGGGCTGTGGTTCCATGTCGACGGCGCCTACGGCGCGCTCGGTGCGCTCGCCTCCGGCGCCGCGTCCGCCGGCTACGCGGGTATGGTGCGGGCCGACTCGCTCGTCCTCGACCCGCACAAGTGGCTCGGTGTGCCGGTCGGCTGCGGGTGCGTGCTGTGGCGTGATCCGGCGTTGGCCCGGGCCACGTTCAGCCTCATACCCGCCTACCTGTGCGACGATCACGAGGACGGGCTCGGATGGTTCTCCGAGTACGGCCCCGAGCAGACCCGCCCGTTCCGGGCGCTGCGGACCTGGGCCACCATGTCGCACCTCGGCAGGGACGGCATCATCCGGCTGGTCGGCACGACGGTCCGGCTCGCGCACACCCTGGCCGCGATGATCGAGGCCGCCCCCGACTTCGAGTTGCTCGCCCCGGTCAGCACCTCGATCGTCGCGTTCAGGTTCCACCCCGTCGACCGGACGACCGGCTGGACGACCTCAACCGCCGGATCCCCGCGATCGTCCAGCACCGCGGGCGCGCCTTCCTGACAGGCACCCGGCTGGCCGGCGCCGAGGCCCTTCGCGCCTGCCTGCTCAACCCGGCGACCACCGAAGACGACCTCGTCCTGCTGCTCGACGAGATCCGCGGCGCGGCGACCACCGCCACCGCGGAGATCCGCCCATGAGCACCGGCTACCTCGTCGTCGACCTCGGCGGTGTGGTGTGCCACTTCGATCACGCCCGCCGGCTCGAACGGCTCGCACGGGCATGCGCACTCGGCACGGAGCAGATCCACGCACTGCTGTGGCAGTCCGGCTTCAGCGCCGACTGCGATCAGGGACGCTATGCCTCCGCGGCGCTGGTCCGCACCCGGATACGCGTCACCCTCGGCATCGCGGGCACTGACGACGAGATCGACGACGCATGGTGCAGCGCCTTCCTGCCGCACCCGACCGTCATCGACGTCCTCGACCGGCACCGCGGCGACCGCGTGCTGGCGTTGTTCACGAACAACGGACCGCTGGAAGAACACGCATTGACCCGCCGGTATCCCGACGTGTTCGGCCGGTTCGACCACCTGTTCTTCAGCCACCGCCTGCGCCACCGCAAGCCTGACCCGGCCGCCTTCACCGCCGTGGCCGGCCACCTCGGCGCACCCAGCGACGAGATCACCTTCATCGACGACAGCCCCGGGAACGTGGCCGCTGCCCGCAAGGCCGGATGGCACAGCCACCAGTACCACGACGTGGCACTGCTACGACACGATCTCGCCGAAGCGGAGGCCGTCAATGGCCGCCGTACAGCTCGGTGACGGTGACGCCGGTGGCGCGCAGGGCGGCGAGCTCGGCGGGCGGGAGAAGCGACAGCGGGGTCACCTGGATCTGCTTGAGGTTGCGCAGGGACTCGATGCCCCGCAGCGAGCGCAGGTCGAACTCGCCGGTCTCGCCATCCCACTGGGGCCAGACGGCGTGCTGGATGTCGTAGCCGCCGCCGGCCCAGTGCAGCCGCTCGACGGAGTCCAGCTGCTGCTGGGTGAGCTCGATCGCGAGGACGCGGGTCAGGTTGGCGTCGTCCAGGTTGTACTCGTCGAACGGCTCGGGCAGGGACAGCGGCACCCCGAGGAGGTCGAGGACGGCGAGCTTGAGGATCGGGTTGCCGAACGGCGCCGCGTCGCGGGCGGGCAGCAGCTGGTCGACGTGGACGCCGCGCGCGGCCAGCGCGACCAGCACATCACGCTGAGCGGCAGACGCCGGCACGTCGACGCGGGTGAGGCGCGGGCAGTCCAGCAGCGGCCGCAGGTCGGTGGCCGGGGTGACGCCGACGCTGAGCAGGGTCAGCGAGGGCAGCTCCGTGAGCGGCGTGAGGTCGGGGACGGCCGACGCGGGCAGGTGCAGCACCCGCAGGTCCGGGAAGGCGGCGATGCCGTCCAGGCCGCGGATCACCGGGTCGGCGCCGGCCGGGACGGCGCTGCGCAGCAGGGCGTGCCCGGTCCAGCGGGCCTCGGCGACGCTCCCGGCGACCGGTGCCCGCAGCAGCTCCCCGTGGCGGGCCTGCCGGTCCTGGACGCTCTGCCGCGACAGCGACCTGCGCACGGGCGACGTGTAGTCGCATTCCAGCAGCGCCAGCCGCAGGCAGTCGTCCATGCGGGCCACGCTACTGGACCGCGGCGAGGGCCTTGACGATGTTGCGTTCGGCGAGGTCCAGCATGAAGTCCCGGCCCGGGAAGTCGGTGGCGGCGATGCGCAGCGGGCCTTCCACGAGCGAGAGGGTCTGCGCGTACTCGTACAGGCGCAACCGCCGCGGGTCGAGCTCGACGGGGTGCAGCGCGGGGTAGTCGTCGCCGAAGCGCAGCCGCAGGAACGCGTGCTCCCACTCGACGTCGAAGAACGTGAGTCCCTCGATGTCGATGACGACGGCCTCGCCCGCGGGGGTGACGAAGACGTGGTCGGGCCCGAGTTCGCCGTGGATCAGCCGGAACGACTGCCGCGCCGTCACCGCGCCGCGCAGCGCCCGTACGTGGGCCGCGATCCGGTCCCGGTGCGAGGAGAGCCGCCCGTCGAGCGCCGCGGCGGCGTCGAGGTGTGCCAGGGCCCGGTCGACGATGACGTCCTCGGCCGGTCGCTGCCCGGATCCGGTCGGGCCGAGGAGCCGCCCGTACCAGGAGGAGGCCGTCGTGTGCATGCGGCGCAGGGCGTCGCCGAGGGCTTCCAGCGGCGCCGCGGCGGCTGCCCGGTCGTCCCGCAGCAGCGTCTCGAGCCGCAGTTCGCCGACGTCCTCGATGAGGGCCAGGTCCGCGTCCAGGTGGTCGCAGGACCGGTCGAGCACGAGCAGGTGCGGCACCCTGACCCCGGCGCCGGTGAGCGCCGCGTGCGCGGCGGCGAACAGCTCGGCGCCCGACGCGTCGGTGAACGGGTCGTCCGGCACTGCCGACGGCGACGGCGGCCAGTAGTTCTCGCCGGCGGCCCAGACGTACAGGATCACGGCCTGGCCGTCGTCGAGCCGGAGCCGGTACACGCCCTTCTTGGACCCGCCGGTCACCCGGTCCAGCGCCACCAGGCGCCGATCGGACCCGAACTGCGCCGCGACCAGGCCGCGCAGATCCTCCACCCGCAGAAACTCCCGCATCACGGCCCCCGTCCGTCCCCGCCGACCCGCAATGGTGCCCGACCGCCCCACGGTCCGGCAACTCGATGACACCCGGGGCGGTACCCGTACACCACCTGCCGCCGCCGATCGTGGGACCTTCTGTCCCTGCGTCCCGAACGAGGCCCCATGAAGCGTCTGTACGTCCAGTCGTGAGGACGGACCCGGCCACCCGTCGCCGAGGCGGCCCGGGCATGGCGGAGATCGCCGACGCCATCCGTGCGCAGGCCGTCCCGTACCTCGACACGTACGGGACCACCGAGGCGCTCCAGCGGTACTTCGACGAGCTGGCCGACGACAGGCCGTTCGACGTTCACTTCCAGGAGGCCGCCTTCTGCCTCCGCCTGATCAACGGCGACGTCGACGGCGCGCTGGCCGCCGCGGCCGGTGCGGTGTCCGCCGCCGCGCAGGAGACCCGCGACTGGGCCCAGGAGCTGGCGGACGGGTTTCGGCGGTCGCGGACCAGCTCCGGACGGACCACGCGGCCGCCCTGCGGATGCTGCGCACCCATGCCGAGACGACCCGTCAGCACCTGCGGTTGCCGCCGCCCGCGTGAAGCCTCGTGTCACAGGCCGGCGGGCCGTCTCGTCTCGGGTGTCGTAGGCCGAGCGAGCGGAGGGTCATCATGCGGGTGTCGAGGCGCCTGGCGGTATTCGGCGCCAACGGGGCGACCGGGCGGGTACTGGTCGAGCAGGCCCTCACCGCGGGGCATCACGTCGCCGCGGTCGTGCGGCGGCCCGACGGGTTCCCGCTGCGGCACGAGCGGCTCGACGTGGTCGCCGCCGACGTCCTCGACGAGCGGGCCGTCGACGCCGCCGTCGCGGGCCGGGACGCGGTGCTGTCGGCGCTGGGGGTACGGGCCGGGAAGCAGCCGGTCAGCGTGTACTCGCGCGGCGCGGCCAACATCGTCGCCGCGATGCGGCGGCACGGGGTGCGGCGCGTGGTCGTGGTCACCTCCGCCGGCGTCGACCCGCGCCCGTACTCCGGCGGCGGGTTCCTGTTCAACCGGATCCTGCTGCCGTACCTGACGCGGGTCCTCGGCAGGACGCTGTACGACGACATGCGACGGATGGAGCAGCTGCTGCGCGCCAGCGACGTCGACTGGACGGCCGTGCGGCCCGGCGGTCTGTTCCACCTGCCGGCGCCCACGGCGTACACGATGGTCGAGGGGTTCGCCGACGGCATGTACACCGCCCGCGAGGACCTGGCCGCGAGCATGCTCGCGCTGCTCGACGACGACCGGTTCCTGCGCACCGCGGTCAGCGTCGTCACCACCGAGTCGAACCCCGGGCTCCTGCGGTGGATCCGCCGCGAGGCGGCGGCCAGGCGCTGACCCGCCACGGCCAGGCCGGCGCGCGTCGGTAGATTGCGCTGATGCGGCTCACCAAGTACGGCCACGCCTGCGTCCGCCTCGAGTCCGGCGACCAGGCCCTGGTGATCGACCCCGGTGTCTACTCCGATCCGGCGTGCCTGTCCGGCGCGACGGCCGTGCTCGTCACGCACGAGCACGCCGACCACGTGGACGCGGCCGCCCTCGCCGCCCACCCGGACGTCACCGTCTACACCCATCCGGCGCTCGCCCCGTCGCTCGGGGCGGTCCCCGTCGAGGTCGGCGACACGTTCACCGCGGCGGGCTTCGCTGTCAGCGTCGTCGGCGGCCGGCACGCCGAGATCATCGACGGGCTGCCCGGCTGCCCCAACGTCGGGTACATCGTCGACGGCGTCTACCACCCCGGCGACTCGCTGTTCGTGCCCGCCGAGCCGGTCGACACCCTGCTCGTGCCCGCGTCCGGGCCGTGGGTCAAGCTCGGCGAGGTCATCACGTTCGCCCGCGAGGTCCGGCCGGCCCGCGCGTTCCCGATCCACGACGTGAACCTCAGCGACATCGGCCAGTCCCAGTTCGACGAGTGGCTCGACGAGACCGCGGGCACCGCGTACGCCCGCATTCCCCTCGGCGCATCGGCCGACCTCGCCTGAGCCCGGGCCGGCTCGGCGACCCGGCGACCCGCCGGCACCAGGCGGGCAAGGGCCGTGGCGTGCGGCCGTGGCGTGGGCGGGTTGCGTGCGGCCGCGGCGTGGGCGGGGTGCGTGCGGCAGTGGCGTGGACGGGGTGCGTGCGGCCGTGATGTGGGCGGGGTGCGTGTGGCCGTGGCGTGGGCGGGGTGGCGCTGGCATGCTGGTCGCCTGACTGGACGGGCGCGGTGAGGCGGATGGGCAGGGCGGGCAGGAGGAGGGCGGCGCTGGTCGTCGCGGCCCAGGGCGGTGACGACCGGGCGCTCGACGGGCTCGTCGCCGGTCATCTGGCGCTGGTGTACTCGATCGTGCGGCGGGCGCTCGCCGGGCATCCGGCCGCCGTGGACGACGTCGTGCAGGACACGATGGTGCGGGCGCTGCGGCAGCTGCCGTCGGTGCGGGAGCCGGAGAGCTTCCGGGCGTGGATCGCGGCGATCGCCGTGCGGCAGGCCGCCACGTTCCTGCACGGGGAGCGGGTCGCCGCCGGGCGGCGGGCGGTGCTGGACGATGTCGCCGGCGCACCCGACGCCGGGGACTTCGAGGACCTCACCGTGCTGCGGCTGGACCTGGCGGCGCAGCGCCGGCAGGCGGGGCAGGCGGTGGCGTGGCTCGACCCCGACGACCGGCTGCTGTGGTCGCTCTGGTGGCTGGAGGTCGGCGAGGAGCTGAGCCGCGCCGAGCTGGCCGCCGCGCTCGGTGTGAGCGTCGCGCACGCCGCGGTGCGGGTGCAGCGCCTGCGCCGGCGCCTGGAACAGGCCCGCGCGCTGGTCGCCGCGCTCGACGCCCGGCCGCGGTGCCCCTGGCTGAGTACTGTGGTCGCCGACTGGGACGGCATCCCGGGCCCGTTGTGGCGCAAGCGGATCGGCCGGCACACCCGGTCCTGCGCCACGTGCGCGGGCGCCGCCGACGACCTGGTCGAGACCGAGCGGCTGCTGACCGGGCTCGCGCTGCTGCCCGTGCCGGTGACCCTCGCCGCCGCGCTCGCCACCCACGGCCTGCCCACCACCGCATCGACCGCCGCCTGCGCGCCCGTACCCCCGGCTGCGGGCGCTGTCGCCGCTCCTGCCCCAGCCGGCGCTCCCGCCGCCGGTACGGGCGCTGCTCCGGGTATGGGCGCTGCTCCCGCCGCGGGTACGGGCGCCCTTCTCGGCCCAGGTGCGGGTGGCTCCGCTGCCGCCGCCGGACCGTCCACTGCCGCCGGGGCTCCCGCCGCGGCCGGGTGGCTGGCGGGCGTCCCGATCGCGAAGGTCGCGGCCGCCGTGACGGTCCTGGCCGGCGCCGTCGCCGCCGCCGTGGCCTGGCCCGGCCGCACCGACACCCCGCCCCGGCCGGTCAATGCACCGTTCCCGTCGGTCGCCGCACCGTCCCGGACCGCCCCGCCGGAATCCGAGCCGCCCGGCGCGCTGCGCCTCGGACCGGTGTCCCTGGAGTCCGGCGCCGTCCCCGGGCGGTACCTCGGCACGACCGGCCAGCTGGGCACCCTCGTCACCGCGACCGGCCCGGCGACGTTCGAAGCCGTGCCCGGCCTGTCCGACGCGGCGTGCTTCTCGTTTCGATCGGCGAACGGGCAGTACCTGCGCCACCAGTCGTGGCGGCTCCGGCTGAGCCGCGACGAGGGCAGCTTCGTGTTCCGCGGCGACGCCACGTTCTGCGCGACCGTCACCGACGCCGGCGAGGTGTTCCTGGAGTCCGCCAACTACCGCGGCTACTTCGTGCACCGGCAGGGTGACGAGCTGTGGGTCGACCAGGCGGACGGCAGCGCCGCGTTCCGCGCCGACAGCGCGTTCCGGGTGCGCCCGCCGCTGCCGTGAGCCCCGCGATCTCCCGGGATCCCGGCGAATCGGCGCCGGGCCGCGGGGCGGGCCACTACCGTCAGGACGGTGGGCTTGCGGGGCACGGTGGTCGCGATCGTCGTGTCGAGCGTGCTGCTCGCCGGGTGCGGCGCCGAGCCGAAGCCGCCGGCCGGGACACCGTCAGGTCCGCCACCGTCCGGTGTGCTCGTCCTGTACGACACGACCGGGCCCTACGGTGACCTCGGCGAGCTGTACGCCGTGCAGGCCGGCAACCTCGCGTCCCACTTCGGGAAGTGGGAGGCGGCGCCGGTCACCAGGTACGCGAAGGGCAGCGCCGCACGGCACCGGCTGACGATCTACATCGGGTCCACGTACGACGAGCCGCTGCCCGACGCGTTCCTCGCCGACGTCGCGGGCGGCGCGCCCGTACTGTGGATGGGCGCGAACATCTGGCAGCTCATCGGCAAGTACGGGGGCACGGGCCTCAACGCGGCGACCATCGACGAGACCGCCGTGTCGGCCGTCCGGTACCGCGGGACGGAGCTCACCCGCAACCCCGCCGCCGGCGCCATGGTCCGCATCGGCGTAGCACCGGACGCCAAGGCGACGACGCTCGCCGGTGCCGTCCTGCCGGACGGTACGGAAGCCCCCTACGCGGTACGGGTCGGCGCGCTCACGTACGTGACGGAGGTGCCGCTGACCTACGTGACGTTCGACGACCGGTACCTGGTCCTCGCCGACCTGCTGTACGCGCTGCTCGACCCGCAGGCGCCGGACCGGCACCGGGCGCTGGTGCGCATCGAGGACGTCGGCCCGCACTCCGACCCGGCGCAGCTGCGGGCCATCGCCGACTTCCTGTCGGCCCGCAAGATCCCGTTCGCGGTGGCGGTGTTCACGGTGTACGACGACTGGGCCGGCGTGTACTCCGGCGGCGTGCCCGTACACCGGACGCTGAGCGGCACGCCCGCGGTCGTCGACGCGCTGCGGTACATGAGCGAGCACGGCGGCACGCTCATCATGCACGGCTACACGCACGGCCTCGTCGGGGTCCGCAACCCGTACGGCGTCAGCGCCGAGGACTACGAGTTCTACCGCGCCCACGTCGACGACACCGGCGTGGTCCAGCTGGACGGCCCGGTCCAGGACGACTCGCCGGAGTGGGCGCTCGGCCGGCTCACCGCGGCCCGCCAGGAGTGGACCGCCGCGGGCCTGCCGGTGCCCGACATCTGGGAGTTCCCGCACTACACGGCCAGCGCCGCCGACTACCGGGCGATCGCCTCGGCACCGGGCATCCGGGCCCGCTACGAGCAGGTCCTGTACTTCTCCGGCGTCCTGTCCGGCACGCCGGCCGGCAGCCGGTCGGTCAGCCAGTACTTCCCGTACCCGGTGCAGGACGCCTACGGGACGCCGGTCATCCCCGAGACGCTCGGCAACGTCGCCACCCAGCGGTTCAACCAGCACGGCGTGCGGCTCGCCGCGGACCTGATCGCCTCCGCGCGCCGCCAGCTCGTCGTCCGCGACAACGTGGCGAGCTTCTTCTACCACCCGTTCCTCGGCCTGCAGTACCTGCCGGAGCTCGTCGACGGCATCCAGCAGCTGGGCTACACCTTCGTGCCGGCGACGTCACTCCTGTGAGGTGCGGCGGCTGCCGACCCCACCGCCCGGCCGCCGGCACGGGGGTGTTTAGCCTTGCGCGGTGCAGAAGACGCGATCACTCCGGCCGAAGTGGGGCATGCTCGGCACCGTCATCGTCGTGGCGGCCGCGGTCTTCGCTGTCTACCGGATCGGCCCGTGGGCGCCGGAAACCGAGCCGGAGACCGGGACGCCCCGGCCGCTCGGCTCGCCCGTAGCGGTCGCGGGACGGTCCGTGTCGGTGATCGGCGCCGGTGACATCCTGCTGCATCCCGACCTGTGGAACCAGGCGAAGCAGGACGGCGGCGGCACGATGGACTACGCGCCGATGCTTGCCGGGGTCAAGGACTCCATCGAGGCGTCCGACCTGGCCCTGTGCCACATGGAGACGCCGGTCGCGCCGCCGGGCGGGCCCTACACGGGCTTCCCGCGCTTCAGCGTGCCGCAGGAGGTGGTGCGGGCGATCAAGACCGTCGGCTACGAGGGCTGCTCGACCGGCTCGAACCACAGCATCGACCAGGGCTTCGACGGCGTCAAACGCACCCTTGACGCGTTCGACCAGGCACAGCTCGGGCACTCCGGCACCGCCCGCAGCGCGGACGAGGCGAAGCGGCCCCAGTTGTACACCGTCAAGGGCGTCAAGATCGCTCACCTGAGCTACGCGAAGTACTTCAACGGCCTGAACCGGCCGGCCGGGCAGGAGTGGGTCGCGAACCTCATCGACCCGAAGAAGATCGAGGCGGACGCCGCCGCGGCCCGCACCGCCGGCGCCGAGATCGTCGTGGTCAGCCTGCACTGGGGCACCGAGTATGTGCACGAGCCCGACGTCGACCAGCAGACCTGGGCCCGGGCGGTCGCCGCGCTGCGCAACGTCGACGTGGTGTTCGGCCACCACGCGCACGTGGTGCAGCCGGTCGAGCGCATTTCCGGCAAATGGATCGTGTACGGCATGGGCAACCAGATCGCCCGCCACGAGGAGCCGATCAACGACAACCGGGAGGGCGTGATGGTCCGTGTCACATTCACTCCTTCGAGCGAGGCGAAGCGGTGGACGGTCGCCGCGGTCGAGGCGATCCCGACGTTCGTCGACCTGAACCCGGACATTCGGGTGATCGACCTGGAACGGGCGTTGGCCGACCCGGGCCTTCCGGCCGCCCGCCGCCGGATCTACGAGGCCGCCATCGAGCGGATCCAGGGGCATCTGCTGACCCGCGGGGCGGACGATGCCGGTCTGATCGTCCGCGGCACGGCGCCCGCGCCCCGAACCAGTTGATCAATGTGACGGACTGTCGTAGCCCTGGGTTATAGTCACCGGCGATTCGGGCGAGAGAGTCGCAAACGCTGGGAAGGGGGAGGTATATCCGTGTATGACGATGCCCCACCCGCGGCGGACGCGCCTCCCGCCCAGCTCATCGCGTGGCGCCGGCGGGCTCTTGAGCAGCAGCTGCCCGCGGCGGCGTTCCCGGCCGGCTCCAGTGCGCCATCACTGGTCTACCTGTGCGTGACGATGATCGTCGCCGCGGCCGCCGTGCTCGGCTTCGCCGTCTACGACCGCAGCGGCGTGCCGAAGGCCGTGCACGACTCGCAGCGCGAGCTGGTCGCGACCGTCGCCCGCGGCATGAGCGTCGGCTCCGCCCGGGCCGCGGACGACCTGGCCCGGGTCCTCGCCGACGTGCGCAAGCCGCCGCTGCCCGCCGACGCCGACGTGCTGGCGAAGCTCATCGGCAACCGGGAGACCTGGACCGGCGCCGCCCTCCTGCAGACCGCGACCCGCCAGTCACAGGCCGCGTCCGGCACGCCGGTCCCGCTCGACCAGCTGCCGACGCCGCTGCCCGCCGACGCCACCGTCGCGGTCTCCACCACCGACGGGCCGGCCCTCGTCCGCATCGCCGCGCTCGACGCCCAGCGCAGCGTCGCCGTGCTCTACCCGCTGCTGATGCGCAACCTGCGGCTCAACCCGGGCGCCCAGCACGGCGTCTTCATCGTCACCCCCGACGGCCGGCCGGCCCTCATCCAGGGCGTCAGCGCCGTCGGCGAGACGCACCTGCCGAAGCTCTTCGAGGGCCTGGCCGGGGCGCGGGGCAGCCGCAGCCGTGCGATCAAGGTCACTGAATGGCCCGACCGGCAGCTGGTCGTCTCCTCCGCCGCGATCGGCGACACCGGCGTCGTCGTGGCGTCCGTCGTCGTCGCGCCGGTCAGCCGCGGCACCTCCGTCGGCTATGGGCTGCTCCTCGGCCTGTCGCTGCTCGGCGTGTCACTGCTGGCGTTCCTGCTCATGCGCGCGTTCCTGCCCGCGCCGATCCAGGCGCTGCTGCGGCAGGCCAAGTCCGACGCGTGTGGCGCGGTGACACCTGTCCGGCAGCCGCTGCGCACCAGGGAGACGTTCCGGATCGCGCAGGCCCTCGCGGTGTTCAGCGGCGGCGGGTTGCGCGGCGCGCGGTGGCGGCTGAGCACCGTGCAGGGCCTCGCCGTCGCCGCCCTGGTCGCCCTGGCGTGGCCGGCCGTCGCGACGGCCACCGCGTTGCAGGCGCCCCGGCCGCCGGTGCCCGACCAGCTGTTCTTCGACGAGGAGAGCCGCGCCGAGGCGGTCAGCGGCGTGTTCGGCAACGCGCTGGACAGCGGCCTGCAGACCGTGTCGCGGATCAGCCTCGCCAACGCGCGCACCGAGCCCGGCAAGTTCGGGCCGATCCTCAAGCAGGGGCTGGCCGACGAGTACCGGTTCCGCGGCATGTACCTGGTGGACCGCAACGGCGCCGTGGTCAGCTCGGCGGGCCGGGAGTCGCTGCGCACCCCGCAGCCGCTGCCGGGGGAGGCCGGGATCCGCATCGACCGGTCGGTCTCCCGGTTGCCGGTCATCTACGCGTTCCGCATCGCCAAGGACGACGGCTACGGTGTCGTCGGCGAGTTCGACATCGACTACCTGCTCGGCGTGATGCGCCGGGTCGACGGGCGGGCGCGGGTCGTCGACTCGCAGCTGCGCACGATCCTGGACTCGTCGGGCTACCGGGCGATGCAGCCGCTGGAGGGTGACGCGGCCCGCGCCGTCGCGATCGAGGCCATGGCCGGCGGCACCGTCCGCGGCCAGCGCAGCGCCGGCGGGCAGCCGTCGCTGCAGGTCGCCACCGCGCTGACCAGCCCGCCGTCAGTCGTACACCTGGAATGGGTCGTCGTGATCGAGCGCAACCCCGTCTCGCTCCAGCTGCCGCAAGTGATCATGAACCGGTGGACGCTGCTGATGGCCGGCGCCGTCACGGGCATCGTCGCGCTCGCGTTCGTGTGGCAGTACTTCATCTTCGTGCGCCCGCTGCGCCGCCTCGCCGTGTCCGCGGACCGCATCCGCACCGGCGAGTTCGACGAGCCGATCCCGCCGCAGCGGCACGACGACGTCGGCGCGATCGCGATGTGCCTGGAGATCTGCCGCCAGGTCCGGCACACCGGCTCCGCCCGCTTCGGCGGCGCGATCCGGCTGCGCGGCTCCGAGGACGACTTCACCGCAGTCCACCCGCGCTTCCCCAGCCAGCGCGGCGCCGGCCGGACCGCGAAGGTCTGAGCGTGCTGTATCTCTACGTCGTCTACGCCCTGTGCTGCGTCGCGCTGCTCGTCGCCGGGATCGTCGAGCAGCGCAACCACGACCGCAACCTGGGCAGGATCCCGCACCGGGTGCTCGTCAACGGCATCCGCGGCAAGAGCTCGATCACCCGGCTGTGCGCCGGTGCCCTGCGCGGCGGCGGGCTGCTCGTCGTGGCCAAGACCACCGGCACCGCCGCCCGGTTCATCTTCCCCGACGCCAGCGAGGAGCCGGTCCACCGCAAGTTCGGCATCGCCAACGTCGTGGAGCAGATCGGCATCGTGCGGCGGGCCGCCGCCTACCACCCGGACGCCCTGGTCATCGAGTGCATGGCGGTGATGCCGGCCCTGCAGGAGATCAACCAGAGCAAGCTCATCCGCTCCACCATCGGCGTGCTGTGCAACGTGCGCGAGGACCACCTGGCCGAGATGGGGCCGACCCTCGACGACGTCGCCCGGTCGCTGAGCAAGTCGATGCCCGTCGGCGGCGTGTGCGTCACCGCCGAGCGCGACCGGCTCGCGATCCTGCAGCAGGAGGCCGACAAGCGCAACTGCCGGCTCATCGCCGTCGACCCCGACTCGGTGACCGACCGGGAGATGGCCGACTTCGGCTGGATCACGTTCAAGGAGAACGTGGCCATCGCGATCGCCGTCGCCGGGCTGCTCGGCGTCGACCGGCGCAGCGCCCTCGCCGGCATGATCGACGCGCCGCCGGACCCCGGCGTGCTGTCGGTCGTGCGGGTCACCGCCGGCGACAAGCTGATCCGCTTCGCCAACGTGTTCGCCGCCAACGACCCCGAGTCGACGCTGATGAACATCCAGCAGCTGGAGCGGCAGCACCTCATCTCCCGGCCGATGACCATGGTCATCAACTGCCGGCCGGACCGGGTCGAGCGCAACGGCCAGATGGGCGCGCTCTGCGGCGACGTCCGGCCCGACCGGATCGTGATCATCGGCGAGCCGACCCGCAGCGCCCGCTCGGCGATCCCGGCCGACCTCCAGGACCGGGTCGTGGACCTCGGCGGGAGGCTCGACCCCGACCGGCTGCTCGACGGGGTCGTCGCCGCCACCGACTTCGACTCCTCGATCGTCGCCGTGGGCAACATCCACGGCCAGGGCGAGGTGCTCCTGCACGAGCTGGCCGGGCTGCCCAGCTGGGCGCCCGACGAGCTGCACGCCCCGCTGCCGCCGATGCTGCGCACCAACATGACCGTGGGGACCCGCGTCCCGGCTCAGAGAAGGACCGGCCGATGATCTTCGGAGGGGAGCTCAGCGCTCAACTCGCCACCGCCTGCCTGGGGATCGGGCTGGTGTTCGCGCTGCTGTGTTACCTGACGACCAACCTGTCGCCCGGCGGCATGATCACGCCCGGCTGGATCGCGCTCGCGCTTATCGAGGATCCGCTGCAGGCCGCGATCGTGGTGGTGATGACCGTGGTCACCTACTACCTCACCAAGCTCCTGCAGAAGGTCGTCATCCTGTACGGCAAGCGGCTCTTCGCCGCCATCCTGCTGCTCAGCGTGCTGCTGCAACTGACGCTGTTCGTCATCGTGCAGCGGGACCTGCCGCTGCTGTTCGCCCACCAGACGCTCGGCTTCGTCGCCCCCGGCCTCATCGCCTATCAGCTGGTGCGCCAGCCGCCGCCGGCGACCGTCCTCGCCACGACGATCGTCACCGGGATCACGTTCGGCGTGACCTTCAGCGGCATCGTCGCCGGGCTCGTGCCGGTCACATGAGCGTCCCGGAGCGCAGTGGTGGTGACGGCATGAGCGGGCCGGAGCGTAGCGGAGGGCTGCTCATCATGGGCACAGGTCTGGTTCAGGCCGGCGCCGGAGCGCAGCGGAGGTGACGGCGTGAACACGACTGGGCTGACGCTGCGCAGCGCGACGACGTTCGTCACGGCCGCGCTGCTGCTCGTCGTCGGCCTCACGGCCATCGGCTACAGCGCCGTCCGCCTCGCCCAGCCCGACCCCGTCGAGATCAGCCTCGGCACGGCGGGCGCCACCACCGTGTCGTCGTCGGGGTACACGTACCGGCGGCTGACCGACCCGCCCGGCACCGAGGTCCTGCGCCCCGACGGCGCGCGCGTCGCGGTCCTCACCGACGGCGCCCGCACCGCCCACCTGACCGGCAAGGCGAGGACGTTCACCGAGCCACGCTTCACCAACGCGAAGATCACCCACGACGTCTACGTCCGGCTGGCGCCCCAGCCGTGGCAGGCCGGCGCCGAGCAGCAGTCCTGGTTCGCCGGCTGGCTCGCCACCGCGCTCGCGGATCCGAATCCTGACGTGCTCGCCACCGCCATGCAGTACACCTACGGCGCCGCCCCGCGGAAGGGCGACAACGGCCTGCAGATCGCCGGCGACGCCGCCTTCGGGCCGCTGTCGAGCAGCGACCGCGACGGCCGCGCCGAGAACTCCGACTTCTACGACTACCTCGGCGTCCCCTGGGACTTCCCCGACGGGGTCAAGGAGAAGCCGTCGCCGGACCGCCTGCACAGCCTCGACTGCTCCGGTTTCATCCGCATGGTGTACGGCTACCGGATGGGCTTCCCGCTGCGCGGCACGAACACGCAGGGCCCGGGGCTGCCGCGCCGCGCCTACGCCATCGCCGACGTCGGCCCCGGCACCGTCGTCATCCCCAACACCGGCAAGCGCCCGCAGCAGCTGGACCGCCTGCTCCCCGGCGACCTGGTCTTCTTCTACGGCTCACCCGAGATCGACGCGGACGGCGCCGACCGGCCGACCCACATCGAGCACTCCGGCATCTACGTCGGCATCGACGACCGCGGCCACTACCGGTTCATCTCCAGCCGTGTCGGCGCCAACGGCCCCACCATGGGCGACTCGGGCGGCGAGGCCACGCTGGACGGCACAGGCCACTTCGCCGCCGGCCTCCGCACCGCCCGCCGCCTCTGACCCTGTCGGCCTCCGCACCGCCCGCCGCCTGTCCCCGGCCCGTGCCCGACCGTTGCGCGGGCGCGGGCCGGAGCGCGCGGACCACGCGCAGTACAAACGCGGACCGAGCGGACCGAGCCGACCGGGCGGACCGAGCGGACCGAGCGGACCGAGCGGACCGAGCGCCAGTACAAGGGCGGCATGAACGCCTGAACGTGCACCGGGCTCAGTGCCGGATCAGGCCGCCGACAGTGACCGCGGCGACGTGCCCGGTCGCGGGAAGCGTCTGCGCCAGGGCGAGCCCGACGTCGACCAGGGACGACCGGCACAGCCCGGCGACGTCGGGCACCGGATGCCAGACCGACTCGGCGGTCTCGCCGTTCGGCTCGGGCCGGAGCGCACCACCGGTGATGCGGACCTGATAGAAGACGCCGACGTTGTGGTGCTCGGTCCCCAGCCGTGCCTCGGCGGCCGGGATGACCCTCGAATCCACACCCAGCAGGCGCTCGACCACGCCGTCACAGCCGGTCTCCTCGGCCAGCTCCCGGATCACCGTTTCGAACGGGTCCTCGGCGTGCTCCACCCTGCCGCCAGGGAGCGTCCACAGCGTCGCGCCCGTCGCGGGGGAGACGTAACGGGCCAGCAGGAGCCGGTCACGCTCGAGGCACAGGGCGTACGCCGCCAGCCGGAAGCTCACCGCAGGACCGTATCCCCGACGGGTCGCGGTCGCTAGGCCTGGTCCTGCTCGTCCGGGTGGCGCTTCGGGCCGTGGAACTGCAGGTCCAGGAGGTGCATCTGCGCGTTCTTGCTGGCGCCGAGGGTGGCGTGGATCAGGTGCTCCTGGATGCGCGCGGCGCTCGCCTTGTCGAGGCCGTCCACGGCCCGTTCGGCCAGCCACTCGGCGTGCAGGAGGTAGCAGTGCACCAGCGGCTGGCCGTAGTAGTAGCTCATCTGCCTGGACGTCATGGCGAACGACCGCATGAACGTGGCGCACAGGAAGCTGCCCAAGGTGACACCCGCGGCGGTCAGGACGCCGACGGTCACCCGGACGTCGGTGCTGGCCGAGGCCAGGATCGCGCTGGTGCCGGCGAGCAGCACGAACAGCGATGCGGACGCGGCCACCGCGCAGAAGATGTAGGACATGCGGGCCTGGCCGAGCGCGACGTTGATGAACCGGTCCATGAGACGGAAGTTGAACGACACCAGCTTGCCCAGCGCGTGGTCGTCGATCTCGTCGGTGGCGGCGTCGAGGCGGTCGAACTCGGCCTGGCTCTTGCGCTCCCGGCGGAGGCGGGAGCGTCGCATCGCGAAGATCGTGACGGGCGTGATCACCGCGGCCAGGACGAAGAACGCGGCGCCCAGCAGCGGGGGTGTCGCCGTCGGGCGGTCGGTCAGCAGCAGGCCGTCGGAGCCCAGCAGCGCCGCCACGGCCGCGAACGACGCGGCGAGGGTCCAGGCGATCCGGGCCACGCTCCTGCCGTCGTGGTCCGCGCGGACGTCATGCTCGAGTCGAGGGGCGCGGGTGTTCGTCGCCGTCGAGGTCATGTGCTGCGTCTCCTTACGTCGAGCGTCGCAGCGGACCGTATCGCCGGTCGCGGCCGCCGGACCACCGACGAACAGGCGGAGGCCGCAGCGGTCGGGCATTGACGACAGTCATTCGGATGGGCGCCGGTGCCGTCCAGACCCGGACAGGGGTCCGAGTGATTGGACGGTGGCCTGCGCCGGGCGCTGAACGTGCCGGCCCGAGCACCGGATCGAGCCGCGGACCCGGCTGAACGGCCGCGTGGCGGTGCCGGGTCCGCCCGATCCGGCGGAACGGCAGGGCACCCAGAAGTCAGCCGGGTCAGCCCGGGGGCAGGCGTCTGGCGATGGCGTGGGCGACGGCGTCGAGGCGTTCGGGGTTGCCGCGGATGACCCAGCCGAGCTCGATGTGCAGGAACTGCGCGCCGAGGTCGTCGGCGGCCTTGCCCTGGACGTTGGTGGTGCCTTCGAGCCGGCCGCAGGTGGCGGCCCAGGCGCGGCAGACGATGACGCCCGCCTCCTGCAGGCTGGAGGCCACGTCGCGGGCGAGGGGCGAGACGCGGCCCGCGCCGGTCGACACGACGGCCTGCGCGTCGGGAAGGTTCTTGTCGGCGAAGCCGTGCAGCTGCACCTGGCTCAGGCCGCCGCGGGCCAGCTCCGTCGCCAGGACGTGGAACATCGACATGTCGTTGTGGGCGACGTCCGCGGCGCCGTTGCCGGCCATGCGGTGGGCGCCGGCCATGAGCAGGACGCTGCCGGGGACCAGGCGGTAGAGGGCGACGCCGAGCTTGTCGGTGTTGGTGTCGAAGCCGGGATGCGGCACCTCGATGACGTAGCGCAGCGGCGCGGACCGGTCGGCGAGGACGAGACCCCAGGCCGCCCCGTAGGTCACGCTCATGGAGAACATGCTGTAGCGGCGTCCGGTCGCGGCGTCGACGCTGTGGGAGGAGTCGTACCCCAGCCGGCCGAACGCACCGTCGAGGTCGGTGATGTCGTCGGAACCCGCCAGCAGCAGCCGCGCGGCGGCCCGCCCCTGTGCCCGCTCGGCCTGGTCCGGGTCCCGGTAGGGCCCGTCGCGGGACAGCAGCGCCGTGCGCTCCTCGACGACCGCCAATGGGTCGTCGGACGGCGCGGGCTCCGGTGCGGGCAGCGCCTGCGCGGAGCACCCGCCCAGCATCAGGACCACCGCGATCGCGAGAGCTGCGGCACGGGACACTGTCCAAGATTAACCAACCCGGCCGACCCGATTGGAGCCCGGTATGCGAGAGCGCGCTCTGCGAGCCCTGCGGGCACACGTTCCCGACCTGGCCGACGTCGCGGTCACCGAGCTCGGCAGGGGCCTGGACAACACGGCGTTCCTCGCCGGCGGCCTGGTCCTGCGGGTTGCGGAGGCTGCCACGGTACGACGTGAGGCGGCGCTGCTCGACGCGCTGGCCGGACGGGTGTCGCTGCCTGTGCCGGCGGTGCGGTTCGCCGACGCGGAGACGGGTGTGCTGGCCTATCCGCTGCTGCCCGGCCGCCCGCTGCTGGGCCGTCCGGCGCCCGCCGCGCTGGCTGGACCGATGGGCCGGTTCCTCCGGGAGCTGCACGCGATCGAGCCGGCCGAGGTGCGCGGCCTGGTGCCGGTCGAGGACGCCGATCCGGCCGAATGGCTCGAGGACCTCGACGGCCCGCCCGAGCTGCTGGACCGGCTGCACGCGGAGGTCCCGGCGCCGGCGCCCCGCAGGGTCCTGGCGCACGCCGACCTGGGCGCCGAGCACATCCTGGAGCGGGACGGCGCGGTCACCGGGGTCATCGACTGGACCGACGCGGCCGTCACCGATCCGGCGCTGGACTTCGCCCGGCTCTACCGCGACTTCGGCGCCGGCTTCCTCGCCGCGGTGCTGGACGCCTACGGCGGCCCCACCGACCCCGCGTTCGGCGAACGGGTCGTGTTCTTCGCCCGGTGCGCGGCGCTGGAGGACATCGCATACGGCGTGCCCGAGTACGTGCGAGCCGCCCAGCGTTTTCTGTCAGGTGACGATAACGTCAGTGACGACCCGGCAGGAGGGGCGCAGGCATGGGACGCGTGAAGATGGGCGCGGTGGTGTCGCTGGACGGGTTCATCGCCCGCGACGACGACACCGTCGGGCCGCTGTTCGACTGGTTCGGCAACGGCGACGCCGAGTGGCGGTGGTCGCCGCGGCAGGACGAGCCGTGCCGCACCACCCTGGCGTCGAAGTACTTCGTCCAGTCCGTGTACCCGAACATCGGCGCGGTCGTGATCGGGCGGCGCCTGTTCGACCTGACGGACGGGTGGGGCGGCGTCCCACCCGCGGGTGAGCACGTCTTCGTCGTCACCCACGCGCCGCCGGCCGGCTGGAAGCATGCGGCCACGGCACCGTTCACGTTCGTGACCGGTGGCGTCGCGGCCGCGATCGAACAGGCCCAGGAGCTGGCCGGCCCCGACCGGATCGTCGACGTCGCGGCCGGGCAGATCGGCGGGCAGGCGCTGCGCCTCGGCCTGATCGAGCAGATCGTGCTGCACGTGGTGCCGGTCGTGTTCGGCTCGGGCCGCCCGTTCTTCGGCGGCGCCGGCACCGGCGACCCCATCACCCTCGGCAACCCGTCCCGCATCGTGCAGGGTGACCGCGTCACCCACCTGCTGTACGACGTCGCTTGACAGCACGCCCCGGGATGGGGGACTGTGGCGGTCGGCCACGCAGACGGTGTGGACATTGGTGCATGAGGGACTGAAGCCTGTGATCCGGGTAGGCCGAGCGGCCGCCTGAGCGTCGATGTGACGACGCGTGCGTTGGGCGGCCCCATGTCTTGTTCGCCCATCGTTGGTCTTCTCACGTCTTGAGGTATTCACCGTGTCCTTGGATGCCCGCATCCAGCAGTCCGTCGTCGTCAACCTCTCCAACCGCCCCGCCCCCGTGCGGGTCGGACCGTTCGTGATCGGGGTCGACCCGACGACGGCGAGCCCCAGCATCAACTACGCCACCCCGCGCCCTGACGCCCCGATCACCGCCGGCGACGTCGCCGACCTGGTCGCGGCGTTCCGGGCCGCCGACCGCACGCCCCGGTTGGAGTACGTCGCCGGCTGCGCCCCGTCGCTGGAAGGGCTGCTGCGCGACGCCGGTTTCGCGGTCGAGGCGCGGCACACGTACCTGTGCTGCCGCCCGTCGACGCTGCGGACGTCTGCCGTGCCCGACCCGTACCAGCTGCGGACACCGGACACCGACGAGCTGCTCGCGGCGCTGATCGGTGCGCAGAACGCCGCCTTCGGCGCGGAGCCCGTCGCGTCCCCGGCGGACGTGGCCCGGGTCCGCCGCCTGCAGGCCGCCGGTGGCGTCGCCGTCATGGCCGTCACCGGCGACGAGTGCGCGGGCGGCGGCCAGGCGGTCCCACCCGCCGACGGGGTGAGCGAGGTCGCCGGGATCGCCGTGTGCACGCCACACCGCCGCCGCGGCCTCGCCGGTGCCATCACCGCCGACGTGACGGCCCGCCTCTTCGCGTCCGGGGTGGACCTCGCCTGGCTCGAGGCCTCCGGCGAGGACTCCTGGCGCGTCTACACCCGCGTCGGCTACGAGCGCGCCGGCGAACGGCTGTACATGACGATGACCTGATCGCAATTCCGCGGCGGTCCTGGCCTGCGCCGGGGCCGCCGCCCGTCAGGGGTTGGTGGCGAAGCGCTCGGGGCGGACCAGGACGGCGACGCGACGGTCCTCCAGCATCGCCCGGTCGTACTCGTCGAGGTCGGGGTGGACGCCGCCGGCGGCGTGGTACACGTCGCGCAGCAACAGCCTGAGCGGCTCGGCACCTGCCTCGGGCCCGACGACCTCGGCGGTCCCGGCCACCGAGATCCACTCCCAGCCGGCCCGGAAGACGAGCGTCGCCCGCGGGTGACCGGCCAGGTTCCGAAGCTTGGCCGTGTCACCCCGGGAAACCAGCGCGACGACCGGCTCCCCGGTGGCCGGGTGCGGCAGGACGCCGGCGTTGACGACCGACGTTGACGGCTCACCGTCCGGCCTGATCGTCACCAGCACGGCCAGCCAGTGCTCCCGCCCGGCCAGCTCCGTGACCCGCCGCAGCCCCGCCTCGATCGTCGTCATACCGCCACCCTATCCACCGCCGCAGCGAGAATCCCCAGGTGCGGAGGCTTCAATGATCAAGAGCGTGCGGACCGAGGAACTCCTTCACCTGCTCCGCCACTTGCGTCACCCCGATGTGGTGAAGCAAGACATCGAAGATCCCGGAGTCACGTTCGATCCGGAGCAGACACAGGTGATCGTGATTCCCGCCCAAGACGCCTACCGAACGGACCTGGCCCGTTGCGAGGCTGATCGAGAAGGCGGCCGCGTTTGGCTCGGATGGGAAGATCGCCTCTCATCGTTGCGAGAGATCAACGGGAACGTAGGGATCACCTACATCACCGTCGGCCGCTGGCGCCTGAGTGTGCTCCTGCACGAGGACCTGAGCCAGACTTACGCATACCTGTATCGGCCGCTGAACAAGGATGTCGCCTTTCCCTGACCTGGCGTGCCGTGTAACGATCGGAGCCCCCATGTCGCCGACCCGGCTGGGGTCGACTCGGGCGGATGGGAGAGAGGCATGAGCATCGAAGAACCCCGTTTCCGACCCGGTAGCCGCCCTCAGAGTTTCGACCCCAGCCTCCGGAGTCGGCATGTCGGTGCCGAAGAACTGGCGACGCGAGAGTACATCGGCTGGATCAACCTCGGAGATGGGAATCGGATCTCGTTGAGCGTCTTCGCCAGGGATGTCGATGAGGCATACGAGCGCGTGGTGGAGCAGTACGGAGAAGGGCGCGAGCTGTCCATCTGGAACGAGGAAGAAGCGCACACCTATCGGTAGGCAGACATCCGGACCGGCGCTGGGGTCGTCTCAGCCGCCGGTCCCGGTCCTGACCGCGTAGGCTACATGTAGCCGTCACCGCCTGCGCCCGCCGCGCCGCTTCCGTCACGCTGTTGTTGATGGCAACTATGCTCGAGGCCTGCGAGAGCCTGCAGTGAGGCGTCGTCCCGCGGCCTCCGCCAGCCAAGGCCAGTCCCAGAGCACCGGGTGGCCGTGGATGCGGCGGGGTGGGCCGACGCAATGGGGGTGGTGGTGCAGGCCCCGTCCTGTTGGCGTGCCGTGAGGGCCGCCTGCCTGCCGGGACCGCGTTCGTGAGCGCCGCCCGTGTCGTGATCCCGGCGCGCGGAATCCGACGGAATTCATGTGCCCGAATAGCTGTCTGACATACTGCGGCGACGTGTTGCGGGCTGGCGGCCTGGATGTCCCAGATGGGTCAGGCGACCTGGCTTGTTGGCTAGTTCGTAATGGAAGAAAGGTCAGGTGACCGAGATGGCTGATGGAATTCGCCGGACCAAGGGCCTGGTTGCCACGCTTCTGGAGATGATCGACTCACCGAAAGCCGGGCTGGATCTGGTCGAAGCGGCCGCCGAGTTGGTCGCTGAGGATGCGCGCTTCAACAAATGGGTGTTCGCGAGGAAACCCAATTCGAGCTCGGTCGACCTATGGAACCTCGCCGCACTCGCAAGGAGCCAGGGGGCGGCCGCCTTGACCGCCTGGCATCGCTACGAATCGGCGACAAGAGAACTCGGCGATGCAAGATGTCGTGAACTGATCGAACTGCTCCGTGCTCAGCGAGATGAGTTGCGGAGGACTCGAGAATCTGATGTGATTTCTTATCAAGACCCAGAGATGCCTCATGAACTTCTTGATTGGTGATTGTCGCGTCACTTGAAGCGACGTGAGTCACGGCGACCGCGCGATCGGTGGAATCACCGATCGCGCGGGTCTACCCGGTCTATTGGTCGATCTTTGGTTGTTGATCGGGGTCACTAGGCGGCTGGGGTCAGCCGGCCTTCGAGGGTGATTGGAAGGCGTTAGGGGCTTTCCAGTGAATGGTCCATTGTTTGATCTCGGCGACGATCAGAGAGATTCGTTCGAGGTCGTCTGGTGATGGCTGGTTCGGGTGGGCTGGATGACGTGGTGACGGAGCTGTGGATCGGGCGTGGGCACTGATGATCGCGCTGACTCCACGGGCGGCCGTGATCGGCACGAGGTGGCGACGGATCCGGTGTGCAGCTGGGTTCGGAAGTCGTCATGGCCGAACTGGTCCTTGCCGAATTTGGTCTTTCTTGGTGGTCTGCCCGCCACGGTCGCCGTTGCCGGCGCTGAGAGTGGTGACTGGCTGGATCAACATCGGACACGACGATCACATGTTGCTGAGCGCCCTTCGCTGTGGACGTTGATGAGGCAAGCGAGCGCGTGGTGGAGCAGCCCGGAGAAGGGCGCCGGCCTTCCACCTCTAGCGAGGAAGAAACTCACACCTTGCGATAGGCCGGCGTCGGTACCGAGATCTACGCCGTAGGGGTGGTGGTGCAGGCCCAGTCCTGCTGGTCGGGCGGGGAGTAGGCGGAGACGCCCGAAGCGTTGGACGAGCGGACCTTGAAGCACATGTACGTGCCGGGGGCCAGACCGTCCCAGGTCAGTGACGTCGAGTTGGCGCCGGTGGTGCGGGACCTGGAGCCGTCGATGACGGTGAAGCCGGTCTCGTCGGTGGAATTGTCCGTCCACTGGAGACGGATGGCGGTCGGGCCGGTCGGGGTGGCGGTCAGGTTCGAGGGCGCGGCGGGGCCCTGGCCGGCGAGGCTGGTGGCGCAGACCCAGTCCTGCTGGCCGGCCGGGTGGTAGGCGGACGGGCCCGCGGTGTTGAAGGCGCGCACCTTGAAGCACATGTACGTGTCCGGGGCCAGACCGTCCCAGTCGAGGGTGGTCGTGTTGGCGCCGGTGTCGCGGGACTTGGCGCCGTTGAGGATGCTGAAACCGGTCTCGTTGCTGGAGGCGTCCGTCCAGCGGAGGCGGATCGTGGTGCTGCTGATCGGGGTCGCCGTCAGCTTCGACGGCACCGCGGGCGCTCCAGCGACCTCGACCCTGCTGGGCGGCGGCGACGGTGGAGTGGGGACCGCCGTTGACGGGCCGCGGGTGGCGGACGCGGCCGGGGAGCCTGGGGCGCCGGTGAGACCGGCGGCGCCGCCGCCAAAAGCCGGGCCCGGCTCGGTGGTGCCGGCGGCGTGCGCGGGGGTCTGGGGGTCGCCGCCGGGCAGCAGCGCGACGGTGGCGGCGGCCGCAGCCACCAGCAGCACCGCACCGGCGGCGGCCAGGATGACCCGCCGCCGGCCGCGGCCGGGTGCGGTGGCCAGTCGCTGGGTCGGCTCCGCGGTCAGCGCCTCCCGCGCGGCGGCGGCGAGAGCGGCACCCGAGGGCCAGCGGTCCGCGGGGTTCTTGGCCATCGCCCGGGCGACCACCGAGCGGACCGCGGGCGGCACGTCGGACGGCAGGGGCGGCGGCTCGTCGTGGGCGTGGCGCAGCGCGATCTGCAACATGCTCTCGCCGGTGAACGGCAGGTCGCCCGCGAGGCAGCGGTACGCGACGACGCCGAGGGAGTAGATGTCCGACTGGGCGGTCGCCGGATCGCCGGCCGCGCGCTCCGGCGCGATGTACGACGCGGTGCCCAGCAGCAGCCCCATCGACGTCTCGTGGGTGCTGGTGGCGGAGCGGGCGATGCCGAAGTCGGTGAGCACGGTGCTGCCGTCGGGGCGGATCAGCAGGTTCGCGGGCTTGACGTCGCGGTGCGTCACGCCCTTCTCGTGCGCCGCGTGCAGCGCGAGCGCGGCCTCGGCGACCAGCCGCATCGTGGTCTCGGCGGACAGCCGCGGCGAGCGGTCCAGGGTGCGGGCGAGGGACTCGCCGTCGATGTACTTCATGACCAGGTACACGCCGGCGGTGGGGTCGTCGCCGAAGTCGTACACGTCGACGACGCCGGGGTGACTGATCGTGGCCATGGTGCGCGCCTCGGTCCGGAACCGGTCGATGAACGACGGGTCGCCGGTGGGCGCGCGCAGCAGCTTGACCGCGACCGTGCGGCCGAGCACGCGGTCGTGCCCCTGCCACACGTCGCCCATGCCGCCGGAGGCGATGTGGTGCCCGATCTCGTAGCGCCCCGCCAGTACCGTGCCCGTACCTGTCATCCGTGTCACCCACCCCTCCGTACGCAGGCGATCGTAATGGCTGTGTGCGTTGACACATCGCCAGGGATCTTTCCGGGCGGGGGTGCCCGGCGCATGATCAGCGCATGGCGTTACAGGCCCGGGCGAGGCGAATCGCCGCTGCGTTGGTCATCCTGCCCCTGCTGCTCGGCTGCGGCTGCTGCGAGGGTGCGGGGGTCGCTGCCGACTCGGTCTTCGGCGGGAGCCGGAAGCCGTTCACCGAGCAGGACGTGATCGGCGACTGGTCCAGCGACTGCGACGGCACGATCAGCATCCGAGCTGACGGCACCGCCACCGTCAAGCAGCTGCCGTACCGCGAGGACTCCGACGGCGTCGAGACCAAGGCCGATGGCGAGCTCACCTGGAAGATCGCCGCCGCGGACAAGAGCCACGATCAGGAGGTGCAGTTCGTCAACAACGGCACCGTGGAGTTCAGCGCCCACGCGGAGCGGACCTGGGGCGACTTCGAGCACCTCGAGTACTACAAGACCCGGCCGAGCGACCCGATCTACTGCGTGCTGAGCAAGCAGTAACGTCAGGCGGGCTGGTCGCCGGGCACGTCGGTGATGAAGCCGACCTGCGGCGGCGCCTGGTCGCGGCACACGGCGGGCGAGACCGGCACGGACGCCGTGCCGCCCGCCAACCCGACGCGGAACGTGCCGGGAGCCCCGGTGCAGGACGTCGCGGTGTACGTGATGCGGGTGCTGTCCGGTGTCCACGCGGGTGCGGTCCCGGTGCGGTCGCTCACCTGGTGCTTGCCCGCACCGTTGACGCGCATCACCCAGACGGTGTTGTTGTGCACGTACGCGATGCGCCTGCCGTCGGGGGAGAGGCGCGGCTCGGCGTTGACCTCGTCCTCGGTGAGGCGCACCTCGTGGCCGCCGGTGCTGGCGTAGACCACGCCGGCGCGGGCGTAGACGTCGGTGCCGGAGTGTGCCGCCGAGGCAGCGTGCGCGGGGGAGGACGCGAGCAGGCTGCCCAGCCCGGCAGCGGCGGCGAGTCCGACGAGCGTGATCGTGGTGCGGTTCATCCGTGGCCTCCTGCGGTGCGTCGCTTCCCTGTGACGCAGTGACCATCGGCGCAACCGCGCTGCACCTGAACGGTTCCCGCCAGAGAACCGGTGTGACGATCAGGGCGTCACACGGAACATCTCCAGCGCCAGCCGGTTGGAGCCCGAGCCGCGGGTGGTGGCGACCCAGTCGTCGCCGAGCCCGGCGAGCCAGCTGCCGAACCGGCCGCGGTCCTCGCCGGAGCGCACCGCGTACACCCGCACGAACGGCTTCTCGCCGATCGCGCCGTGCACGGCGACGAGCCCCGCGGTGAGCGCGCAGTCCCAGCTCGCCGACAGCCCCGACAGACCGCTGTCCGGCGCCTTCCAGCGCACCGCTCCGGTCTGGAAGTCCAGCAGCCGGAAGCCGCCCTCGTCGGCGGTGTCGCGCACCAGCAGCGTCGTGCCGTCGCTCTCCAGCGGCACGCCCCGCTCGTCGGAGCGCCAGACGGTGCGGCCGGTCGCGAGGTCGTACACCTGGACGGCGTCGTCGGCGGTCGCGGCCGCGATCCTCGTGCCGGCGCCGATGAGGACCGCCCCCGCGTGGCGGTCGCCGAACGCCCGCTGGCACTCGCCGCCGCGTTCGCGTCCACTGTAGACGGCGCCGGAGGTCGTCCTTCCCCCGGTTTCGCCACTGTACGAGGTGACGGCGACCGTGCAGTCCGGGTCGCCACCGGGCGGGTCGTGGTCCGTGGTGACGATCAGTTCGCCTGCGGCGAGCGCGAACCAGCCCCGCTCCCGCGGTACAGACGCCGCCGACGCCACACCGGTCGCCGGGTCGAGCAGGGTCAGGCCGCCTCGGGGTGCCCCGGTGAGCAGCAGCCGCAGACCCGCCTGCGGCGCGAACGGCCCCCGCCGCCCGATCGTGTCGGCGCCGACGTTGCCGGTCGCCTTCGGCAGCCGCCACAGCTCCCGCCCGTCGCGCATGCCGAGCGCCACCAGCGTGCACACCACCCCACCGGCCGGGCAGTCTCCACTGTAGACAGCGTCGGCGTAGACGACGGGCCGCCACAGCGACGGCGCCGTGCCCCAGACCGGGGTCCCGGTCGTGGCGTCGAGCACGAACACGCGATGGGTCAGCGCCTCGGCGTCGCCCTGGACGACGACCCGCTCGCCGGCGACGACCGCGCGGGACCGCTCGCCCAGCTCCCGCCGCCACACCTCCCGCCCGGTGCCCTTGTCCAGCCCGAGCAGCGTCCCCTCGCCGATGACGACCGCAATGTCCCCGACGACCGCCACGTCCTGCGCCCCGGTCTCGACCTGCACCGTCCACAACGGACGCGGCCCTGGGTCGGGCGTCTGCCCTTGCCCGCACGCCGCCGCAGCCGCTGTTACAGCCAGGACCACGCCGACCGCGCCCGCGACAGCCCACCGCATGCACCTCACCGTAGTCCCCAGCGCGACAATTGCCATATGACCGGCGACGATCTGGCGCGGGCGGGCGGGGTGTTCGAGGACGACGCCCTCATCGCCCGCGTGAACGGCGCGCTGCGGGGCATGTGGTCGCGGCTCGACGCGGTGCCCCGCGACGACCCGTTCTGGTCGCGGACCAACCACCGGACCACGTGGTTCAAGGTGCACGACCACGCACGCGCGTGCCTCGACCGCGACCCGTCGGACGCGGTGGCCCGGCTCGCGCTGGTCGGGTTCGCGATGCGGGCAGGCACGTTCGACGGCCTCGACCTGCTCGCCGAGGATGCCGCGGCGCGCGCCGGCGCGGTGCACGACCTGATCGCGGTCACCGAGTGGGTGTGGCTGGAGGTCGGCGTCGACCCCGGGCCGGTGCTGGAGCGGGCACTGCTGACGGTCGGCGGGCCGGCGCTGCGGCGGCTGTCGGCGTCCGGCACGCGCGCGGCGGCGGCCGGTCTCGCGTTCCTCGACGGGGCGTCGTTCGCCGAGGCGATCGGGCGCGATCGGTGGCAGCTGCTGCTGCACGCGCTGGTGGACCCGTCGTTCGACGAGCGGGCGCGGGAGTGCCTGCGCGAGGATGCGTCGGCCGTCGGCGACCTGATGGACGCGGCGCGGTGGTGGGCGACCTACCGCGACACCGACGTCACCGGACGCCTTCGGGAGCTGCTCGTGAACGCGGCGTCGGGGTCTGCTACGTCAGGGCGGACGGCAGGTACCGGCGAACCTCCGTCGCCACGATGACGGCGCCGGGTCAGGGTCGGGGTCGGACATGACCGCCACCGCCGGCCGCGCGGCGACGTTCATCGAAACCTCCATCCAGGGGTTCGGCCGCGCCGCGGTGAGGTCAGTGGACGCCGGACAGCAGGCGGCGGATGGTGGGGATGAGGGCGGCGAGGATGGCGCCGAAGAGCAGGGCGGTGGCGCCGAGCGCTCCGAAGTACCAGGTCTCGTGCGCCTCGTCGTAGTAGCGGGCGAGGACCCCGGACATGGCGGTGCCGAGCGCCACGGACAGGAAGAACAGCGCGACGGTCTGGGTGCGGAACGCCACCGGCGCGACCTTCGTGGACAGCGACAGCCCGACCGGCGACAGCAGCAGCTCCGCGATCGTGAACACCAGCAGGATCCCGGCGAGGGCGAGCAGCGGCGCGCTGTTGGGCCCGCCGCCGGCGAGCGGCAGGAACAGCAGGAACGCCAGCCCCATGACGGCGGTGCCGGCGGCGAACTTGGCCGGGGTCGACGGCTGCCGGTCGCCGAGCCGTGTCCAGAGGGCCGCGAACGCGCCGGACAGCACGATGATGAACACCGGGTTGATCGCCTGGACCCACGAGACGGGCATCTCCCACCCGAGGATCGTGCGGTCCAGCCGGCGGTCGGAGTAGATCGTCACGACGGTGAACTGTTGCTGGTAGAGCGACCAGAACACCGCGCTGGCCAGGAACATCGGGATGAACCCGAGCATGCGGCGGCGCTCGACGGCGGTGACGGCGCGGCTGGTGAGGATGACGACGAAGTAGGTGGCCGCGGCGACGGCGCTGACGACCACGACGGCCGTCGCGAGCCGGTCCGCCGGCAGCAGCCCGCTGACCACGACGGCCCCGACCGCGGCCAGCCCCGCGACGGCGACCGCGGCGACGAGCCACCGCCGGGAGGCGGGCAGCGGGTTGGGCACCTCGCGCGCGGTGTCCTTCAGGTCGCGCCGTCCCATGGTGTACTGGATGAGCCCCACCGCCATGCCCGCGGCCGCCAGCCCGAAGCCGTAGTGGAAGCCGACGTTCTCCTGCAGCAGCCCCGTCAGCAGCGGCCCGGCCAGCGCGCCGAGGTTGACGCCCAGGTAGAACAGCGAGAACCCGGCGTCCCGGCGCGGGTCGTCCGCGGCGTACAGCGACCCCACCAGCGACGTCGCGTTGGCCTTCACCCCACCCGAGCCGACCGCGATCAGCACCAGGCCCACGCTCACCCCGGCCAGCCCCGGGATCAGGGCGAGGGCGAGGTGCCCGGCCATGACGAGCACGGCGCTGCCGAACAGGACCCGTTCCGGCCCGAACAACCGGTCCGACGCCCACCCGCCGAGGATGGTGGACAGGTAGACGGCGCCGCCGTACGCGCCGACGATGCTGGTGGCGGTCGCCCGGTCGATGCCGAGCCCACCGTCGGCCGCCGAGTAGTACAGGTAGATGAGCAGGATGCCCTGCATGCCGTAGAACGAGAACCGCTCCCACAGCTCGACCCCGAACAGGTTCGCGAGCACCCGCGGCTGCCCGAAGAACGTGCGCTCCCTGGTCTCCACCACCGTCATACCGCGTACGCCTACCCGCCCCCACCCCGTCCAACCACCCCTGGCGAGGTAATATCGACGGCTGTGAAGGCGTTCAGATCCCGAACGCTGCGGCGTAGGCGATCGTGCCGGCCGGGACGGTGCTGCCGTCGTGCAGGGCCAGGGCCATCAGTGCCTCGTCGGGCACGTCGAACGGGGCGCGGATGCCGAACTGTGAAGCCCGGCCGAACCCGAACCGCGGGTAGTAGCCGGCGTGCCCGAGGACGACCACGGTCTGCTCGCCCATGGCGCGCGCCGCGTCGAGCGCCGCGCGGATCGCCGCGGACCCGGCGCCCTGCCGCTGTGCCCGCGGCAGGACCGAGCACGGCGCGAGCGCGAGCGTCGGCTCCCCGCCGATGTGGCACCGGGTCAGCAGCGCATACCCGACCGCTTCGCCGTCCTCGCCGGCCGCGACGACGGACAGCCCGTCGATCCAGGCCGGGTCCGCGCGCAGCGCGTCGACGAGGTCGGCCTCCTCCGCCGTCGGGAACGCAGCCAGGTTGACCGCCCGCACGGCCGGCCCGTCGGCCGCGGTCTCGACCCTGGTCACCCACCTCGTCACGCCCGCCATCCTATCGACGCCCGCCGTGGCGCGACCGGTACTCAAGCGCGGTTGAGTACCGCGACGGATGGCCTTTGCCGTTCGAGCCGCGATGCTGGTCGGTATGAGGAAGCGGCACGCGCTCGTGGTCGGGCAGCTCGCCGGGGTGTGGATGCTGGGCTCGGTCGGTCTGCCCGCCGCCGTCGGGTTCGCGTTCGCCGCCGTGTTCGCCCACAGCCTGGCAGGCATCATCGGGGGCGGCATCGTGGTCGCGGGCGTCTTCCTGCTCGTGCTGTGGCTGATCGTGAGGGCGACCGCGGCGGCGTCGGTGCTCGGCGGGACGACCGGGCGGCAGGTGTGGTGGGTGCTGCTCGTGCTGGGGTTCGGTGTGGCGCTGTGGGGGTTCGGGTGGGCGCTGACCGACGAGGCCGGGCTCGGCGTGAGCCACGACGGTGCGCTCACCCAGCTGTGCAGCGGCATCCCGTTCGCCCTGGTCGCCGGGGTACTGCTACGCGGCTGGCCGGCCCGGCTGACCGCGGCCGGGACCCTGGTGGCGCTCGTCGCGGCCGGACTCGTCGCCCTGGCCCGGTCCTCGCCGGCCCTTCCGCCCGCCGCCGAGCTGCCCCACGATCCGCCGTACGTCGTCAGCATCCCCGGCTACCGTCCCACCGACCCCTCGTTCGGCGGGGTCGTCGGCACCCGGACGTTCACGCCCACCGACCCGGCGGCGATCCCGCAGCCGCGCTGGATCACCGTCCTCGCCTACGCCCGGCAGTACGCGGCGACCGACCCGGCCCCGTGCGGCGAGACCGCGTACGACTCGAGCCTCCGGAGCGCCGAGTGCACCGCCGAGCCGGACGGCTGGGTCTACCGCCGCGGCGTCGCGGAGCACGGCTATCAGGTCACCTCCGGCCAGTCGCTCGTCGTGGTGGCCGGGCCGCTCGTCGTGGACCGCCAGGTGCTGCGGGCCGCCGCCGCGACGGTCCACCCGGCGTCCCCGGCGGAGCTGGCCGCGCTCAGCTCCGAGGGTGAGGAGGGCATCTTCTTCGCGTCGTCGCCCGGCTTCATCCCGCGCAAGCAGGGCATCCCGCCCGGCGTCCGGCTCGACCCCGCCGACCCCGCCGCCTCACCGCAGAGCGTCGTGATCGACGTCTTCGCCGACCTGTCGGAGAACACCTGCGGCGCGGCCACCTGCACCGCGGAGCCCGACGGCCTGCTCTACCGCCGCACCGACGACACGCACGGCTACGTGATCGCGCGCGGCCACGTCAACGTGTACGCCATGGGCGGCCTCAGGGTCGACAAGGCGCTGCTGCGCCAGGCCGCCCTCGAGGCCCGCCCCGCGACCGAGGAGGAGCTGCGCCGCTCCCTGCCCCCGCCACCCCCACAACCCAGGAGCGCCATGTCCCGCCTCCGCGACTGGCTCCGCGGCTGACTCCAGCAACGGGGTGCGGGCGGCACGGTCCGACCGCTGTCGTCACGCTGTCGCCGCTCACGGGCGCCGGTGCCGGGTGCGCCACTGGTGCACGGCGAGGACCACGGCGGCCTCGACGGTCCAGGCGGCGAGGACCATGGCGGCGTCGCGGGCGTCGGTGTGCTGGTCGACGGTGCTCCGCGCGACCTCGCCGAGCCAGTACGTCGGCAGCGCCTTCGCCACGTCGACCAGCCAGCCCGGGAACAGCGCCAGGGGCACGAGCAGCCCGCCGAGCAGCGCGCCGACGGTAAGCGCCCCGCCGGCGACGGCGGGCTGGTCGCGGGCCGCGACGAGCTGGCCGAGCACCAGCCCCAGCAGGGCGAACGGCAGCGTCGCCAGCCAGATCCCGGCGACGATCCGGGTCCACGCGCCCGCGGCCAGGTCGACCTGGTCGACGAACCGGGCGAGCAGGCACACCACCGCGATCGGCGTGGCCGACACCAGCATCGCGGTGAGCGCCTTCGCGGTCAGATACGCGCCCGGGGTCAGCGGCGTGAGGCTGAGCTGCCGCTGCCAGCCGCCGGCGCGCTCCAGCGCGATCCGTGCGGTCGGCAGGGTCGCGGCGATGTACGCGCCGAGCGCGGCCAGGGTCGGGACCAGGTAGGCGTCGCCGTCGAACGGCACGGCCAGCCGGTAGCCGAGGAACAGCACCGCCGGCAGCGCGACGGCCAGCAGCAGGTAGCGGCGGCAGCGCAGGGCCCGCCGGGTCTCCAGCGCGAGATATCCGAGCATGCGGTCCCCCTACGCGATCGCGGCGGCCGGCAGCGCGACGACCCGGTCGAAGACGGCATCGGGCAGGGACCGGGCGGTGACCAGGACGGCCGTGCCGCGCCGGCCGAGGACGCGCAGCGACTCGTGGAAGCCCTCGAACGCGGGCGGCTCGTCGAGCACCACGACGTCGGGGCAGCCGGCGAGCGCCAGCGCGTACCGGACCTGCCGCCGCTCGACGGGGGACAGCGTCCCGCAGCGGCGACCGGCGAGGGCCCGCACGCCGGCGAGGTCCAGCGCCTCGGTGACAGGCCTGGAGGACCGGTGCAGCGCGGCGATCATCGCGACCGTCTCGTGCACGCCGCAGTCGTCGAGCAGGGTGCCGTGCTGCAGCATCGCGCCGACCCGCCCGGCGCGGACCGCGTCGCGCGGCGCCCGGCCGTGGATGCTCACCTCGCCGGCGTCCGGGCCGGTCAGGCCGAGGACGGTCTCGACCAGTGAGGACTTGCCGGCGCCGGGCGGGCCGAGCACCGCGACCAGCGTCAGGGTCACCGTGCGTAGCGAACAGGCGCCGCAGCGCTGACACGCAGATCTGCACCTGCACCCGTGCCGTCGACGGCGGCTCCTCGCCGTAGAGCGCCTCGACGAGCCGCTCGAGCCGCACGGCCTTGTCGGCGTCCAGCAGCAACGCGGCCAGCACCGTGCGCTGCCGCTGGCCGCCGAGGTCGAGGCGCTTCCCCGTCGGCAGCCAGGACCTCGAGCGCGCCGAGCGCGAGACACCGCATGCACACTCCCCGATGATCGGGTCAACGGTACCGGAGGCGGCGGCAACCGTCGGTAGCCGCGGGTGCTGACTTCCGGCGGCATCTCGGGTACTGTCCGCGTGGCATTCTGCACCCGCCCCCGCTCGCGGCCGGTTCGCGGCCGGAGTGCGGAATCGCCATCGAGGAGGGCAGGGACCATGACGCAGCACGGGATGCGACCGTTTGACGATCGGCTCGCGAACGGTCACGCGCAGCTGAACAACACCGCGGAGCAGCAGGCGCCCCGCCCCGACATGAACACCATCAACGCGCAGCACCAGGCGCTGCAGGTGCTGACGATGGCGCAGCGCACCGCCGAGGAGCACCTCGACGGCGCGAAGCGCGAGGCGGAGCAGATCCGTGCCGGCGCCCACGCCGAGGCCGGGCAGATCGTGCAGAAGGCCCAGGCGCGCGCCGACGCGCTGCGCGCCGAGGCCGAGAAGATCATCGCCGACGCGCGGGCGCAGGCCGACAGCATCGCCCAGTCGGCGGAGCAGTTCGCCGCCGAGACGGAGCAGAACGCCTCCGACGTCCTGGCCGAGGCACAGGACCGTTCGGACAAGATCATCCAGCAGGCCCGCGCCTCCGCCCACGAGATCAAGCAGCGCGCCGAGCAGATCTACGAGGACGTCGTCGGTGGCCTGACCGCCAAACGGCAGGCCCTGCAGCAGCAGATCGAGGCCCTGGAGCGCTTCGACCATGAGTACCGGTCGCGCCTCACCTCGTTCATGCAGCAGCAGATGCGCGCCCTGTGGGTCAGCCAGCCGCAGGTCGAGGCCGACATCGAGGACGCCGAGGCGGTCGCCGGCGAGCTGGTCGCCGGGCCCCGGCACGAGCAGCAGCCCGAGCCGGAGCCGTCGCGCGACGTGTGACCCGCCGTCACTCCCAACGGGTGCCCGCGGGCACCCGAAGGGTGGTGTTGATGCGGTTGAAGAAGTTCGTGACCGCGACCATCAGCACGAGCGCGCCCAGCTGCCGCTCGTCGTAATGCTTCGCGGCCTCGGCCCAGATCTCGTCGGTGACCGCGCCCGGCCGGTCTGCGAGCCGGGTCGCGGCCTCGGTGAGCGCGAGCGCGGCCCGTTCGGCGTCGTCGAACGCCGGGTGCTCGTACCAGGCGGCGACGGCGAGCAGCTTGTCGGTGCCGATGCCGGCCTTGGCGCCGCTCGCACCCCCGGCGTCCACGCAGGCGCTGCAGCCGTTGATCTGGCTCGCCCGCAGGTGCACCAGTTCGAGCGTCTGCCGCGGTACGCCTCCCGAGTACACCTGCTTGTACAGGTGCTGGATCGCGGTGGTGATGTCGGGCTGGGTCGCGGTGTTCTGGATTCGTGGTGTCGTCATGCCGTTGCGACGTCCGCCGCGGCCGGAAGGTAACGCGTTACCTTCCGGTCCCGTGGGCGTCGTGATGGTGACACCGCATCAAGGGGGAGCGCCGTGACCGACGAGTTCGATGCCCACCGTCCGTATCTGCACGCCGTCGCGTACCGCATCCTCGGCAGCCACGCCGACGCGGACGACGCCGTGCAGGAGGCGTGGCTGCGGCTGGCCCGGACCGGGTCCGAAGGCATCGACGACCTGCGCGGCTGGCTCACCACGGTCACGTCGCGGATCTGCCTGGACACGTTGCGGGTCCGTGGCCGGCGCGGCGAGGAGCCGCTGGAGCTGCTCGTCGGCTCCCTCTCCGACGACGCCGACCCTGAGCGTGAGGCGATGCTCGCCGAGTCGGTGGGTCTCGCGCTGTACGTCGTGATGGACGCGCTCACGCCGGCGGAGCGGGTGTCGTTCGTGCTGCACGACGTGTTCGACGTGCCGTTCGACGCGATCGCCGGCGTCCTCGGGCGCAGCACCGCCGCCACGAAGATGCTCGCCAGCCGCGCCCGGTCCCGCGTGCGCCTCGGCCGCCCCTCAGCCGCCGACCAGGCCGCCGCCCGTCAGGTCATCGACGCGTTCCTCGCCGCCGGGCGGGGCGACGTCGCCGCGCTCCTGACCGTCCTCGCCCCCGACATCGAGCTGCGCGCGGCCGGCACCCTCATCCGCGGCGCCACCGCCGTCGCCACCCAGGCCACGACGTTCGCCCGCCCCGACGCCGTGGTCCATCCCGCGCTCATCGACGGCGTCCCCGGCGTCCTCGTCACGGTCGGCGGCCGCCCGGTGACGGTCATGGCCTTCACCGTCACCGGCGGCGTGGTCACCAGGATTTCGACGCTGACCGATCCGGCCCGGCTCGCCCAGATCGTGCCCTCCTGGGTCGCCTGACCGCCCGCCGCTTTATCCGCCGCTCATCCGCCGCTGTGTCCGTCTTTCATCCGTCGAACGGGTCCCAGTGGGCGGCGTACCGCAGCAGGGAACGGGCCAGGTCGGGGTGCGCCGCCGCCCAGCGGGTGTCGAAGACGAACCACTGGTCGAAGCCGAAGAAGCTGTCGATGTGCCGGGCGACCTGCGCGATGTGCGGGTCCAGGCTGACCCGCGTCGCGGCGAGCGGCTCGGCCGGCAGGTCCTTGAGCACCCGCTGGTGGATCAGGTCGTGCTCCGCCACGGTGTCGATCCCGGCCGGCTCGGGGTCGTAGCCGCCGAGCCGCGCGAACCGCTCCATCGCCGGCCAGATGTCGCCGTCCCGCGGCCCGACGAGGGCGCGCAGCAGCCGCGCGTCGTGCGGCCAGCCCAGCGCCTCCGGATCGGCGACGTCGCGCAGGTGCCCGGCGAGCTCCGGCAGCGTCAGCCCGGGAAACGCCACCGCGCCCGCCAGGTCCAGGTTCGTCCCGGTGCCGGGGTGCTGCCAGCAGGTGCGGACCGAGTAGACGCAGTCCGGTCCGGCACCCGCGGTCCGCGCGGTCTGCACCGGCACGTCGTGGTCGAAGGCCGCGTCCGACGCTCCCGCGGGCAGCGGCCACTCGTCCCACAGCAGGAACGCGACCCGGTCCGGCGCCGCGGCCACGTCCTCGATGAAGTAGTAGGCCAGGTCGACCTCGTCGTCGGTGCGCACCCTTACCGTGACGTCAGGAGGGGCCTGCCCAGTGGCGAGGCGTCGCGTCCGGGACCAACGGTGATGCGCACATGTGGAGGGTTCCTGTCGGTGTGGGGGCCTCTGTGGCTGAGTGGACGCGTTGGCCGGTTCAATCGGTTGCGATCTCGAAGGTGACCGGGACCACGTTGGTGAGGACGTCGAGAACGGCGGAGCGGGCCCGGGAGCGCTCGACCAGGTCGCGCAGCTGGTCGGTGGGGGCGTCGCCCGTGACGGTGAAGCGGACGGTGATCTGGTCGAAGCCGTTGCGGACGGCCGGGTCGAGGCCGAGGACGCCGTTGAGGTCGAGGTCGCCGGTGACGGTCGAGCGGACCTCGGTGAGACGGATGCCGCGGGCCGCGGCGGCGGTCGCCAGGCCGGCGGTGAGGCAGGACGCGAGCGCGTGCAGGACGAGCTCCGGTCCGGTCGGGCCGTTGTCGCGGCCGGCGAGGACGGCCGGGTGGTCGGCGTCGAACTGGAACGTGCGCTCGTGCGTGCGCTCCTCGCCGCCGCCGGAGTAGTCGTGGATCGTGCCGCGGTTGTGGGTGCCGCTGATCCACTCGTTGTGGGCGCGGAACTGGAACCCGGCCGCGGCCGGGTTGCCCCGGACCGCGTCGGCGGTGGCGGACAGGGCGGCGACGTCCACGCCGTTGCGGCTGGAGTCGTCGCGCGTCGAGGCCATGACTGCGCCCGTTACGAAGCGACGGGGCGGCCGAAGGTCACCGCGTCGCGCACGGGGGCCGGGGTCGAGGCGTGCAGGGCCTGGTCCGGGCGGGCGCCGAGCGCGTCGTTGACCGTCGAGAACGCCAGCCGCAGCGCCACGAACACCGTCATCGTGAAGATCTGCGGGTCGCTGAAGCCGGCGTCGCGCAGCGCCTGGACGTCCGCCTCGGTGGTGCCGTTCGGGTCGCGGGCGACCTTGCGCGCCCAGCCGGCCATGGCCCGCTCCTCTGGGGTCAGCCCGGTGTCGGTGCCGGTGAGCACCCCGGCCGCAGTCTCCGGTTCGCTGAGCCCGGCCAGCTTGCCGCCCCAGGCGAGCGCGCAGTACGAGTCGCCGAACGCCGACGCGCAGGCGGTGACGAGGATGCCGCGCTGCCGCAGGCTGAGCCCGTCGCCCGCGTTTGCGTTCGCGTTCGCGTTCCGGATCAGCTCGAACAGCCCCGACAGGGTCTCCGGCTGGTACGCCCACAGGCGCGAGTTGTTCATCACGTATCCGAGCTCGGCGACGTCGTCGTCGAACAGGCGCTGCGCCTCGGCGGTCGGCTCGGGGGTCGCGAGAAAGCCTGCGGTGTCCATGCTGCTCCTGTCCGGTGGTGTACTGACCGCATCAGCTTCGCCGATGGGCCCCGCCGGGTCATCCGTACGTTGCACGGAACCTCCTACGGAGTTTTTGTCAGACCTGCCGGGGAGAATGCGGGCATGAGCGTCGAGGGGCAGGGCCGGGCGGCCGGCGTCACCGATCGCGAGGCGGAGGTGCTGCGCGCGGTCGGGGAGCGGCTGCGTAACCGGGAGATCGCCGAGCGGCTGCACCTGTCGGTGCGGACCGTGGAGAGCCACGTCGCGGCGCTGCTGCGCAAGCTCGGCGTCGCCGACCGGGCGGCGCTGGTCGAGGCCGGTGCCGCGCTGCGCCGTCCGGCCCGCTCCACGCCGGCCCTGCCCGCGCCGCTGACCAGCCTCGTCGGCCGGGACCGGGAGGCCGGCGAGGTCGGGGCGCTGCTGCGCGAGCACCGGCTCGTCACGCTGACCGGGCCGGGTGGGGTCGGCAAGACCCGGCTGGCGTTCCGGGTCGCCACGGGCGTCACGGCCGACGCGGGCGGTGCCGGCGGCACGGCTGGCGTGGGCGGTGCGGGCGCCACGGCTGGCGTGGGCGGTGCGGGTGGCGTGGGCGGTGCGGGCGGCGCGGCTGGCATGGGCGGTGCCGGTAGTGCGGGCGGTGGCGGCGGTACGGGTAGTGCGGGTGGCGCGGGCGGTGGGGGCGGCACGGCTGGCGTGGGCGGTGCCGGTAGTGCGGGCGGTGGCGGCGGTGCGGGTGGCGCGGGCGGTGGGGGCGGTGCGGGTGGCGCGGTGTGGCTCGCGGACCTGGCGCCGGTCACCCCGGATCTTGTCGGTGACGTTGTCGCGCGGGCGTTGGGTGTCGTGCCGGAGCCGGGGTGGTCCCTGACCGACATCCTCGGCGACGCCGCCGCCGGCCTGCCGGGCCTGCTGCTCGTCGACAACTGCGAGCACGTCGTGGCGGCCGCCGCCGACGTCGTCGCCACGCTGCTGCGCGCCGGCGGGCCGCTGCGGGTCCTCGCCACCAGCCGCGAGCCCCTCGGCGTGCCCGGCGAGGTCACCTACCAGGTGGACCCCCTCGACGTGCCGGCCTCGCTGGATGCGGCGGACATCGCGGGCAGCGCGGCGGTGCGGCTGTTCGTGGACCGGGCCGCGACCGCCGCGCCGGGGTTCGCCCTGACCGACGGCGTCGCCCCCGCCGTCGCCGCCCTTTGCCGGCGGGTCGACGGGCTGCCGCTCGCGATCGAGCTGGCCGCGTCGCGGCTGCGCACGTTCGGGCCGGCCGAGCTCGTCGAGCACCTCGACCAGCGCTTCGACCTGCTCTCCGCGGGCGCCCGCACCGCCGGTCCGCGGCACCGGACCCTTCGCAGCGCCATCGACTGGAGCTATGAGCTGCTCGACGCCGACGAGCGCGCCCTGTTCGACCGGCTCGGCGTGTTCCCCGCCGACTTCGACTTCGACGCCGTGCAGGCGGTCCACGGCGACGAGCGGGCGGCGGTCAGGGTGCTGCCGGCGCTCGTCGACAAGTCGCTCGTGTCCACCGCCGGCGGGGAGCCGCGCCGGTATCGGCTGCTGGAGACGATCCGGTCCTATGCCGCGGAGCGCCTCTGCGCCGGCGACGCCGAACCCGGCGCGCGCCGCCGCCACGCCGCGCACTTCCTCGCCTTCGGCGAGCGCGCCGCCGAGGGGCTCAGGCACGCCGAGCAGCGGGCGTGGTTCCTGCGCGTCTCGACGGAGCAGCCGAATGTGCGTGCCGCGTTCTCGTACAGTGTGGACACCGGCGACACCGAGTCGGCGTGGCGCTGGATCGCGGCCCTGGAGCGGTTCTGGGACCTGGCCGGGCAGCGCCGCGAGGCGCAGGAGTGGATCCAGCGGACCCTGGCCGTCGGCGAGCCGCCCGCGACACCGGCGGCGGTCGCCGGGCTCGCCGCGGCCAGCGCCGTGCTGCACCCCAGCGACGCCGGCACCGCCTTCGACCTCGCCGAGCGGGCGCGGCGGCTCGCCGCCGGCCACGACCCGCTGACACGGGCGACCGCCGCCCGCGCGGTCGGCATGTGCTCGACCTGGATCCGGCCGGAGCTGAGCCACCCCGCGCTGCGCGAGGCCCTCGACGGGTTCCCCGAGGACCGGGGGTGGGACCGGGCGCTCACGATGCAGGGCCTCGTGCTGGCATCGCGGGCGCTGAGCGAGGCCCTGCAATGGGGCCGAGACAGCGTCACCCTGTTCCGCCACGCCGGCGACCACGTGTATGCGGCCAACACCCTGTTCATGATGGCGCAGCGGGCCATGGCGGCCGGCGTCGCCGACGACGACATCCACGCCTGGCTGACGCAGAGCCGGGCGATGGCCGAGGCCGCCGGCAGCGAGGCCGACATCGTCCACGCCGACGTCGGCCTCGCCCAGTGGGCGTTCGTCCGCGGCTCCACCGCTCGCGCCGCCGACCTCATGCACGACGTGCTGCCGGCGCTGCGCAGGCTCGGCGACCGCCGCTGCGCGGGGCGGGCGCTGTTCGTCCTCGGCGAGCACGCCAGGCACACCGGCGACCTGCCCCGCGCCGGGGAACTGCTGCGCGGGTCAGCCGAGGCAGTCCTGGTCGCCGGCCAGTCGGTGGTGCTCGTGCAGTCCCTCGAGGCACTCGCCGCGCTCGCCGCCGCGCAGGACCAGCCCCGGCCCGCCGCCATCCTGCTCGGCGCCGCACACCGCCAGCGCGAGTCGTCCGGCCCCCACCTGCGCCCGTCGAAACCGGCCGACGAGGACCTGCACCGCGACCTCGCGACCACGCTGGGACGCCCGGCCTTCGACGACGCCTACGCCGAGGGCCGCACCCTCGCCCCCGCCGAGGCCCTGCGGCAGTCCCTGCCCTCGTCTTGACGCCGCCGGCGGCTCCGGGCAGCCATCGCCCACGCCACGGCGTTCCAGACCTGGCGCTCCCTGTGCCACGAACACACCCTCACCGACACGGAGGCGATCGCCCTGCTCACCGTGATGTGCGTCCAGCCCGCCACGCCATGAGCGCCCGCCGCCGGTCGGATGCGTGACGGGTCGGTTATTCTGCGTGCACATCGAACCGTTCGGCCACTGGTGACGCCGACCGGCGCCTTGGCACCATGGGCCGGTGCCGGACGGTCGCGCGTTTCCCGACCTCGATCAGGACGCGCGCAAGGTCCTGAAGGCGGCCGAGTCGGCGGCCCGGCAGCTCGGCCGGAGCAGCATCGACTCGGACCTCATCCTGGTCGGATGCCTGCAGGTGTGTGCTCCGGCGGCGCAGGCCGCCGACGCCCTCGGTGTCTCCCTTGAGCAGGTGTGCGCGGAGGTCGAGCGCCTGCCCCACGGGCTGGTCGACGACGGGCCCTCCACCCTGAAGCTGGGCGCCGACGCCGGGCCCATCCTCCGGCTGGCCGCCAAGGAGGCCCACGCGGACTCCCGGCGCTCGGTGTCCGCCGCGGACATGTTCGTCGCCATCCTGCAGCACGGTCAGAGCGCCAAGGGGCAGGCGGCGAACTCGTCCCTGGTCCTGGCGCGGCTCGGGCTGCGCCTGCTGCCGCTGCGGCTGAAGCTGCTGCAGGTCGCGAAGGGCGACGCGCTCGTGCACTCCAGCTCGCTGCCGACGCTGCCCGAGATCGAGCGGCAGATGGCGGGCATCGCCGAGGACCGGACGCAGGCGATCTCGCGCGGCGACTCGCGGAAGGCCAGACGCCTGGGCGAGCAGGAGGCCGTGCTCCGCGCGGTTCGCGATCTCGTCGCCGGCCGGTCTCGGACCGGATCGAGCCGCGTCGGCAGCGTCCTCGGCCAGCGGTACCGGCTGGACGAACGGATCGCCGGCGGCGGCATGGGCGAGGTCTGGAAGGGCACCGACGAGGTGCTCGGCCGGATCGTGGCCGTGAAGTTCCTGCTGCCGACCCTGCTGAATGAAGCCGGCTTCGCCGAACGGTTCCGGGCCGAAGCGCGGATCATGGCGACGACCAACCATCCCGGGATCGTCGACATCTACGACTACGGCCAGGAAGACGGGGCGGCGTTCATCGTCATGGAGTACGTCGACGGCCAGACGTTGTCCCATGCGCTTTCGCGGATCGGTCGGCTCACCCCCGCCCGGACCATGGCGCTCATCGCGCAGGCCGCCGACGCGCTGCACGCGGCGCACGAGAAGGGCATCGTCCACCGTGACGTCAAGCCCAGCAACCTGATGGTCCGGCCGAACGGCACGCTCGTGCTCACCGACTTCGGCATCTCCGGATCCATCGACACCAGCCGGTTCAGCAACGGCGGCGGCATGATGCTCGGCACCGCCCCGTACATCTCACCGGAGCAGGTGACCGGGGCCCGGCCGACCCCGCTGTCGGACGTGTACTCCCTCGGCGTCGTGGCATACCGGTGCCTGAGCGGTCAGCTCCCCTTCGAGGGCAGCAACCCGCTCGAGATCGCGATGCGGCACGTGCGCGACAGCCCGCCGCCGCTGCCCGCGGACATTCCGCCGCTCGTGCGCCGGCTCGTGGAGCTGGCGATGGCCAAGGACCCGGGCGCGCGGTGGCCGAACGCGGCCGCATTGGGCCGGGCCGCCCGGCAGGTCGCCACCGGTGCCTCCGAAGCCCTCGGCCCGACCGCAACGTCCCCGTTCGCTGCCGTCGACCGGCTTCCCGATGCGACCGTCTCCGCCGGGACGACCCCGCCGCCACCGGCCGCCGGACCGCAGCCGCCCGCCGTCGAGAACCCGCGGCCGGCGGCCGGGATGTTCCGGCGCCTCCGCGAGCGGGCCGGCCAGTTGCTGACCGGCACCGACGGCAGGAGCGTGACGCGGCCGCCAGAACCGTCGCCGGAGCCGCTGCCGCCGACCGGCGTGCTGATCAAGGCGGTCGGCGCCAGCGCCGTCGACGGCTCGTCGGCGGTGGCCGAGCCGCTGCTCGCGGAGACGGTGTCGCTGGAGTCGCGCGCCGGGACCGTCTACCGCTCCACCGGCACCTTCGGGCGGCGGGCGGCGCGCCTTCCGCAGATCCACGAGTCGACCGCGGTGCTCATCGGCGCGGCGCAATACCTGGATCCCGACCTGCCCCCCATTCCCAGTGTCGTCAACAACATCGACGACCTGGCCGCCGTGCTCGGGGATCCGCTGCGGGGCGGATTCGACCCGGCCCGCATCCATCGCATCCTCGACCCGGCCCTCGACGTGGCCGCGCAGGTGCACGAGCTGATCGAGCCGGTCCAGGACACGGTGCTGGTCTACTTCGCCGGGCACGGTCTGATCGGCTCCGATGCCCAGTTGTACCTCGGGTTGGCGGCGACCAGGAGCTCCCGCGTTCCGTACACCGCGCTGCAGTACGACAAGCTTCGCCAGGCGTTGCTCGACAGCAGCGCGGTCAACACCGTGCTGGTGCTCGACTGCTGCTTCTCCGGCATGGCGTTGCGGCACATGGGCGGCCGGCCCGGCGACGTCGCCGCGGGCATGGTCGACATCGAGGGCACGTACATCCTGACCGCCACCTCGGCGACGCGGCTCGCGCACGCGCCCGAGGGTGAGCGGAACTCGGCCTTCACCGGTGAGCTGTTGAACATCCTGCGCGGCGGCCTGCCAGACGCGGGGGACCTGCTCGAGCTGGGCGACATCTACGACCCGCTGTGCGCGGCCATGCGGGCCAGGTCCCTGCCCAGCCCGCAGCAGCGCGGGTCGAACACCATCGGCTCCCTCGCACTGGTGCGCAACCAGGCGGCGCCAGGCTGAACGCCGGCGGGCGGTCAGCCGTCTCACCCTGTAAGCAGCGATGACCGAATGGGTCGTTACATCGTTTGACCGGCAATGACGGCGAGGAGAACGCCGGGTGAGGTGGCCGTGCGGCCGGTCGTCCGCTGGTACCGGGTGACGAGGTCGTTGCGGCGCGAACGGTGCCACAGGCGGCGGTCCGCGCGGAGGATCAGGTTGCGCCGCGGCGGTGGGAAGGACCGGCCGAGGTCGGCGAGGAGCCCGGCGATGTCCACGCCGGCGGTGTCGAGCGTCCAGGCGGCGCCGGGGTCGAGCGCGGTGAGTGCGAACGCGAGATGCTCGGTGCGGTGGTCCCGCTCGCGCCGGGCGAGGGCGAGCCGGAGCGACGCCTCGAAGGCCGCCTGTGCGTCGAGTCCCATCGGCGGCCGCATCTGTGCGCACCACCGCCGCGACTTGGCCGCGCCGAGGGGCAGCAGCGGCTCCCGCCAGGTGACCCGGTCGAGGGCCGCCGGGGCGGCACCCTCGAGGAGCCGGTCGACGTCGAGCCCGAGCGATGCGAGGACCTGGCGGTCGTCGGCGACGCCGGCGCCGAGCGGCGCGGCCCGGCGAACGGCGTCGAGGACCGCGGGCTCGGTCGCGCCGTGCCGGGCGAGCACCGCGGCGACCTCGTCGGTGCCGGTGGTGAGCGCGAGCAGCAGGTGCTCGCTGCCGGTGCGGGGGTGGCCGAGCTCGCGGGCCCGCAGCACGGCGCGGGCCACGGTCCAGCGCAGGTCGGGGTGGCTACCACGAAACATCAGGCCTCCTCGCGACGACGACGCGATGACGACGCGATCGGTGATGGCGATCGGTGATGGCGATCGGTGATGGCGATCGGCGTTCGCGGTCGACAAGCGGCGGCGCATCAGTCGTCGCCGGTGCTGCGGTGCTTGCGGTGCACGGTCTGCTTGGTGACGCCGAGGCGCAGCGCGATGTCCTGCCACGACCAGCCGTCCCGGCGGGCGGCGGCGACCCGCTCGGCCTCCAGCTGCTCGGTCAGGCGGCGCAGCCGGGCGACGGCCCGCAGCGCGACGTCGTGGTCGCTGTCGTGCGCGGCGCGACCGAGCTCGTCAATCACGGTCATACCGTCAGCATAAGCTGACGCCGCGGAAATCGTCAACATGTGCTGACGCTGCCCGTGGACGATTGCCTGCAGTGCGCCGGGCTACGCGGTACCGACGCCGCAAACGCCGACGGCACGTGCCGACCCCGACCTGAGGCGCCGGCACGTGCCACGGCACGGAGTTCAGCCGGCGCGGACCTCGGCGGCGGCCGCGACGAGATGCCGCAGCGACGCCTCGACCTCGGCGTAGCCGCGGGTCTTCAGGCCGCAGTCGGGGTTGACCCACAGCCGCCGGGCCGGGACGGCCGCGACCGCGTGGCGCAGCGCCTCGGCCATCTCCTCCCGCGACGGCACCCGCGGCGAGTGGATGTCCCACACCCCGGGTCCGACGCCGCGCCGGTACCCGGCGGCGGCGAGGTCGTCGAGGACCTCCATCTTCGACCGGGACGCCTCGATGCTGGTGACGTCGGCGTCGAGGGCGTCGATCGCGGTGATGACGTCGCCGAACTCGGAGTAGCACAGGTGGGTGTGGATCTGTGTGTCGTCGGCGACGCCGCTGGTCGCGAGCCGGAACGCGCCGACCGCCCAGTCCAGGTACGCCCCCTGTGCCGCCCGGCGCAGCGGCAGCGTCTCGCGCAGCGCCGGCTCGTCCACCTGGATCACCCGGATCCCGGCGGCCTCGAGGTCCCGGCACTCGCCGCGCAGCGCGAGCGCGACCTGGTCGGCGGTGGCGGCGAGCGGCTGGTCGGTGCGGACGAACGACCACGCGAGGATGGTGACCGGGCCGGTGAGCATCCCCTTGACGGGCCTGGTGGTCAGCGACTGGGCGAACGTGGCCCACCCGACCGTCATCGGCGCACTGCGGGCCACGTCGCCGTGCAGGATCGGCGGGCGGACGCAGCGGGAGCCGTACGACTGCACCCAGCCGTGCCCGGTGGCGGCGAACCCGGACAGCTGCTCGGCGAAGTACTGCACCATGTCGTTGCGCTCCGGCTCGCCGTGCACGAGCACGTCCAGGCCGAGGTCCTCCTGCAACTGGACGACCCGCCGGATCTCGGCCCGCATCAGCGCGGCGTAGCCCTCGTCGTCGAGGGTGCCGGCGGCCAGCGCGGCGCGGGCCCCGCGCAGCTCGGCGGTCTGCGGAAACGAGCCGATCGTGGTCGTCGGCAGGTCGGGCAGCCCGAGCAGTTCCTGCTGGCGGGCGGCGCGGGCGGTGGAGTCGCCGCGCCGCCGGTCCGCGGCGGTGAGGGCGGCGAGCCGGGCCCGCACCTCGTCGTGCCGCCACGCCGCCGGGGGCGGGGGCAGCGGCGCGGGCAGGTGCGCCGTGCCGTCGCGCAGCGCGCGGCCGAGGAGCACGACCTCGTCGACCTTCTGCCGCGCGAACGCGAGCCGCTCGTGCAGGCCCGGGTCGAGGCGGGTCTCGACGGACAGGTCCACCGGCACGTGCAGCAGCGAGCAGGACGTGGACACCGCCACGTGGTCGGCCAGGCCGGCGACGACCGCCCCGGCGGCGACCGCGGCGCGCAGGTCGGTGCGCCAGACGTTGTGGCCGTCGACGAGCCCCGCGACGATCGTCCTGCCGCCGAGGGGGCCGGCGGCCGCGAGCCGGTCGAGGTTGCCGGGGCCGGCGACGAGATCGAGGCCGATCGCCTCGACCGGCGTGTCCAGCAGGGCCGGCAGGGCGTCGCCGATCTCGCCGAAGTACGTGGCGACGAAGAGCTCGGGCCGGGCCCTGAGCGCGCCGAGCCGGGCGTAGGCGCGGCGCAGCGCGGCGATCTCGTCCGGGCCGCGGTCGGTGGCGTAGGCGGGCTCGTCCAGCTGTACCCACGAGACACCCGCATCCGCGAGGGCGGCGAGGATCTCGGCGTAGACGCCGACCAGGTCGTCGAGCCGGGCGAACGGGTCGTCGCCCTTGGCCAGCAGCAGGAACGTGGCCGGTCCGACCAGCACCGGCCGGGTCTCGACGCCCAGGGCGCGGGCCTCGGCGTGCTCCCGCAGCGCCTTGGCCGGGTCGGCGGCGAAGACGGTGTCGGGTCCGATCTCCGGCACCAGGTAGTGGTAGTTGGTGCCGAACCACTTCGTCAGTTCGAGCGCCGGCTCGGCGTCCACGCCGCGGGCCATGGCGAAGTACGTGTCGAGCTTCGACAGCCCGAGCGCGGTGAACCGCGTGGGTGTCGCCCCGACCGCGACGGCGGTGTCGAGGACGTGGTCGTAGTAGGAGAACGTGTTCGACGGGATCGCCGCGAGGCGGGCGTTGCGCAGCGTCTGCCACACGTCGGCGCGCAGCGTCGCCGCCGTGCGCTCCAGGGTGTCCTCGTCGATGGTGCCGGCCCAGTAGGCCTCGACGGCCCGCTTCAGCTCGCGGTTTCCGCCGATGCGTGGGTAGCCGAGCACGGTGCTCAGCCCGAATGTGGTGCTCATGTGTCCCCTCGGTGCACAGTCACGACGGCCGGACTGGCACGGGGGGACGCCACCGGCCGCACGGCGGCGCGCCGCGTGGGCCGGTCGATGGCGTCGGCCGTCCCGCGCGGCCTCCGACCACCGCACGCCGGGCGGCGCGCGGTGCGCTGGCAGGTCTTCGGACTCGCGGGCGTGACCCTGGATGTCGTCCAGGGTCGCCTACTGGCCGTCGCTTCCCAGGCCTTGCGGCCCAGTGCTCAATGACGGCGGTCGTTCCCACTCACCGCTGCGGGGCAGTCCCGGATTCGCACCGGATTCCCTGTTGCCACGGCCGGTCCCGGAGGACCGGCCGAACCAGCTGCACTCATCACCATACATACGCACCGCCGCGGGAGCGGGTGTCGGCTGCGTCACTGGTGCGTGGGGTCGCTCCAGCGGCCGATGCTGCGGGAGCGGACCGGCTCGATGAACCGCGGCGCGGCGCTGTGCGGGAAGCCCTCGCCCCAGTTGGTGGCGTCGCCGTGCATCTGGACGCGGGCGTTGTCGGTGTACCAGTCGACGAGGTCCGCGTCGGAGCGCACGATCCACGTGCAGCCGGCCTCGGCGTCGGCGGTGAAGTCGCCGTGGCGGATCAGCGGCGGACGCCAGAAGTACGTGCCGGGCCACATCTTGCCGAAGTTGTAGTCGAAGCCGCCGTCGAGGCAGTACGCCTCCTCGGAGCACGGGTGGTGCGCGAGCGGCACCTCCCGCCAGCCGGGCTTGGCCTTGATGAGCCGGGTGTAGAAGCCGGTCTTCTCGTCGCGGTGCAGCAGCTTGATGAACAGGCCCGGCACCGGCGTGCCGCCGAGGTCGAAGCGCATCGGGGAGCCGTCCTTGACGTCGATCCACGGCATCCGGGCACTGTCGAGCACGACGAGCTTCTGGTCGGGACGCACGGTTTCGCGGTCCTTGGTCTCAGGGTGGAAGTGCCAGTCGCCGTACTCGCGGAACAGCAGGATCTCCGTGCCGGCAGCCGCCGTGACCGGCGGGGTCCACACGCCGGCGGGCGCGGTCCAGTAGCCCTCCGGCCCGAGGACGGTGTCGCCGATGACGACCTGTCCGGACAGCACGAACCATTCGGTGTCCGCGTCGTGTACGCCGGCGGGCCGCGACCAGTCGCCGGTGAAGCGGACCTTCAGCGAGGCCGACCCGTCCTCCTCGTCGTAGCTGAGGTTGCGCTGCTCGGCGGTGCCGGTGGCGTGCTGGAACTCGGCGAGGTGCCAGATCAGGTCACGCTCGTCGACGATCTCCACGTGCGGGCGCATGGTGTGCCTCCAGGCTCGGCAGCAGTTTCCGGTGCGGAATGTATCGCTTAATAGTTTCGCGTACAAGGTGTACCGTCAACGCTCGTGACCCGACCTGGCCGACCCGCCGGCCCCACCTCCGACACCGAGACCGTCGTGCTGACCGCGGCCCTGGAGCTGCTCCTGGCCGAGGGTGCGGCGGCGCTGACCGCGCAGCGGCTGCACCAGGTCACCGGCGTGTCCCGGTCGACCATCTACCGGCACTGGCCCTCGCCCGGCGCGGTGCTCGCCGCGCTGATCGACGTCGCGCCGCTGCCGCCCGGCGCGCCGACCGGCGAGCCGGCGCAGGACCTGCACGCCGCCGTCGACCAGCTGTGCGACCGGCTCCGCGACCGGCCCGTCGGCGCGTTCCTGCAGGCCCTCGTCGTCGCCGCCGCCTCCGACCCGGCGGCGGTGCCGCTGCGCCAGCGCTACGTCACCGACCTCCTGGCGCCGTTCCACACCGTGCTGCGCGCCGCGGGCGCCTCGGCGAAGGACCGCGAGGACGCCGTCGCCGCGATCGTCTCGCCGCTCCTGCTCGACGCGCTGCTGCTGGACCGCCCCGCCGCCCGCGCGCGGGCACACCGCATGGTCTCCGTCGTCTGTCAGGAGTTGACCGCATGACCAACGCCGTCGGGCCGCGCGCCGTCTTCGGCGTCATCGTCCCCAGCACCAACACCGTCGTCGAGCACGACTACTGGAGCGCCCGGGTGCCGGGGGTGGCGTTCCGCGCCGGCTCCATGCACATCCCGAACCCCGCGATGGGCGACGACGCCGGCTTCGAGGCGCTGCTGGTCCAGATCCGCGCCTCCATCGACACCGCCGTGCGCGACGTCCTCACCGCCGAGCCCGACCGCATGGTCATGGGCATGTCCGCCGAGACGTTCTGGGGCGGCGTGGAGGGCAACGCCGCGTTCGAGGACCGTCTGCGCGCCCGCACCGGCCTCCCGGTCACCACCGGCGCCAGCTCGTGCCGCGCCGCCCTGCGGGAGCTCGGCTGCCACCGGATCGCGGTGTTCTCGCCGTACCAGCCGATCGCCGACCGCGAAGTGGGCCGGTTCTTCACCGAGGCGGGGTTCGACGTCGCCGCCATCACCGGCCTGCGCTGCCCGACCGCGACGAACATCGCCCGCGTCCCCTCCGCACACCTCCGCGCCGTCGTCGCCGAGCTCGACGCCCCGGACGTCGACGCGATCGTGCAGGTCGGCACCAACCTGTCGTTCGTCGCCCTCGCCGACACCCTGGAGGAGGAGCTCGGCAAGCCGGTCATCGCCATCAACGCCGCCACCCTCTGGCACGCCCTGCGCTCCCACGGCCTCGCCGACCAGCTCCCCGGCGCGGGCCGCCTGCTCCGCTCCCACTGACCGGCAGGACTTCACGTCCGCCGCAGACCTCCTCGGGCAGCGTCGGACCGCCCAAGGTGCAGCTGTGGACCTGCCTGTCCTGGGGCCGCGTCACGACGGGACGCGGCCCCAGGCGGAGATCATGGGGGAGGTGGCGAGGTCGAGGAGGCCGGCCTCGATGTTGGCGAGGTGCTGGTCGATCTCCGCGTCGGTGGCGAGGCCGGCCCTGGTCAGCGACGCGCGGATCTGCCGGGTGGTGGCGTGCTCCAGAGCGGCGCAGGCGGGCCCGGTGACGGGGAAGTACGCGTCGGCGGCGACGTCGACGAGGCCCGCCTCGCGCAGCAGGCGCGGCAGGGTGCGCCCGTAGGCGAGGTCGACGCCGCGGGCGGCCATGAGCGTGCGGAAGTCGTGCTTGAGCTTGTTCGCGAGGCGCTGGGGCGGGGCGTGCTCGTCGGGGCAGACGAGGGGCTGCAACGACGGGTCCGCCTCCTCGAGCAGGAGCCAGCCGCCGGGCCGTACCGACGCCATCATCGCGGCGAGAGCGCGGGCGCGCTGCGGGACGTGGACGAGGACCAGGCGGGCGTGCACGAGGTCGAAGCGGTCGTCCGGCGGCGGGTCGACACCCACGTCGTGGCGGCGGACCTCGTAGCCGGCGCCGCTGCCGGACCCGGTCCAGGAGGTGTCGATGTCGGTGGCGAGGACGTGCCCGGCCGGGCCCACGCGCGAGGCGAGCCAGGCCGGCACGCTCGTGCCGCCGGCGCCGACCTCCCAGCACCGCCAGCCGGCCCGGATGCCCAGGGCGTCGATGTGGCGGAACGTGGACGGGTCGAACAGCGTCTCCAGGGCGGTGAAGCGGGCGCCCGCCTCCGGCTGCTGGTTGTCGAGCAGGTACCCACCGCCGTCCGTCACGCCCGCATCATCGCACCATCAGCCGATGGTGATGGCGCCGCGTCCTTCGCCGCAGCCGCCCGTGCGGTCGTAGAGTGGGTCGGTGCCGACCGCCGCTCTCGTCTGCCAGGTCGAACTCTCGCCACCGCTGGCACATGTGACGGTGAAGGGCCGCATCGACCCGCACATCACACCGGAGCTACGGCGCGGCGTGCTGGGCACGCTCGCCGCCGAGCCGGACGCCGTCCTCATCGACCTGCCGGCGTCACCGGCACCGAGCCGATCGCGCTGACCGCGTTCGTGCCGCTCGCCCGGGCCGCCGCCGCGTGGCCGGGCGCCGACCTGGTCGGCGAAGTCGGCGAGCACGGCCGTGCTGTCGCGGGCGACCTCGGCCAGGAACGGGTTGGTGTAGTAGGACCGCACCACCCCGCTGGCCCGGCCGGTCGGGCCAGCGGCCCGCGTGCCGCGCTCGAACACGACCGTCGACACGCCCCGCCGGGCCAGGTGATACGCGGCGCTGAGGCCGTGCACCCCCGCACCGACGATCCCCACCTCATGGAAACCCACGGAAGTAATCCTATCGCTTGAGTAGGTAATTCGCTACGCTGACCCGTATGGCGCTCGCAGGACAGCCCACGGGGCACGCGGCAGTCACCCACCTCGCGAACCGGGTGATCCGGCTCGGCCACCGCCTGATCGGTTTCGGCGTGGCTTCAGCGGAAAGTCTCCCGGCGGAGCCCTGCCCGCCCGCCCTGCCTGACGCGGCGGTGTGGGCCGAGATGGCGTCGGAGCTGCGGCTGCGCGCCCTGACCAGCACGGAGTTGTGACGATGGAGACGTGGGATGCGGTGCGGTCGCGGCGCAACGTCCGCGAGTACAGGCCGGACCCGGTGCGGGCAGAAGATCTGCGGCGCATCGTCGAGGCGGGCTGGCGGGCGCCGTCCGCGTCCAATCGGCAGCATTGGGACTTCGTCGTCGTCACCGACCGCGAGCAGCTGACCAGGCTCGCGACGGTCTGGCCCGGCGCGCAGCACGTCGCCGGCGCGGCGGCCGCGATCGCCCTGGTGCTGCCCGAGGCCCCGGACGAGCGGACCCGCCTCACCGACCGGTACGACCTCGGCCAGGCGACCTACGCCATCCTCGTCGCCGCCGCGGACCTGGGCATCGGCACCGGCCACGCGGGGGTCGGCGACCAGGAGAAGGCCCGCGAGATCCTCGGCGTGCCCGACACCCACACCGTCGCCTACCTGATCGGCGTCGGCTACCCGGCCGACCGGCCGCTCCAGCTGATCCGCAACCCCGCCCGCCGCCCGTTCGACGAGGTCGTCCACTACGGCACCTTCGCCGCAGCCTCCTCCTGAAGCCCGCCCGTCCTGAAGCCCACCCGTCCTGAAGCCCACCCGTCCTGAGGCCGCCCAACCTGAGGACGCCCGTTCTGACGCCGTGCCTGCCGGAAGCTGCGCTGTCCGGAGCCGGGGTAGCGTTGCTCCGGTGGACGGCGGGGCGGCGCGGGTCTGGACGGTCGGGCACGGCGCGCGGCCGGTCGAGGCGCTGCTCGACATCCTCGTCGCCGCCGGGGTGCGCACGCTCGTGGACGTGCGCAGGTTCCCGGGGTCCCGGCGGCACCCGCAGTACGGGCGGGAGGCCCTCGCCGAGGCGGTGACCGGCGCCGGGCTGCGGTACACCTGGCAGGGCGAGACCCTCGGCGGGCGGCGGCGCTCCACCCCGGACTCCCGGCACACCGCCCTGCGCAACGCCGCGTTCGCCGCGTACGCCGACCACATGGACACGCCGGCGTTCCGCACCGCCGTCGACGATCTCGTCGCCCGTGCCGCGACCGAGCTGCCGGCCGTACTGTGCGCCGAGACGCTGTGGTGGCACTGCCACCGCATGCTCGTCGCGGACGCGCTCGTCATGCGGGGCGCGGCGGTCGAGCACCTCGTCGACACCGGCACCCGGCAGGCCCACCGCCTGACGGAAGGGGTCCGCTGCGGCGCGGACGGCTGGCCCGTCTACGACGATCAGCAGACGCTGCCCGGCCTATGATCCGCACCGTCTAAACCCCAGCCGTGCCCGCTTGCGTCTACCGGGGTGGAACAGCGGCCACCGGAGGGGGACGACGCGGGTGCGGGTCGACGAGGAGCACGAGTACGTCGAGTACGTACGGGCGCAGTTGCTCGTGCTGCCGATGCCGATGCCGGACCCAGCGCCGAGCGTGATCGACTGGGTCGGCCCGGACGGCCGCACGATGATCGGCACCGTGCGTCACGACGACCTCGGCGCGCAACTGGCCGTGTGGCGTGGCTGCTGAACGCCCCGATCCGGGGCGAAATACCAGGCCGTTGGCAGGCTGTACACAGGAAGCCGGGGCACTCTGAGGTCCAGTCGAGCACCATGATCGAAATGGAAGGACACTTACCGTGCGTCGCATTGTGAAGATCAGCCTCGCCGCCGCCGGCACCGCCGCGGCGGGCGCGCTCCTTGTCGGCATCCCCGCGGTCGCCGCCACTACGGCGCCGTCCCCGTCGGCCAGCAGCTCCACCGCCCCCGGCCACCACCGCGACGGCGGCGGTTCCCACACCGCCGTGACCGGTGACGAGCTGGCGAAGGTGACGGCGGCGATGAAGGAGAAGGACGCGTCGGTGACGGTGAAGGGCGTTCGGAAGGATTCGGACGGCTCGTATGACGTGTTCGGCACGAAGGACGGCGCGAAGGTGATGTACGAGGTGAGCGCCGACCTCAAGACCTTCACCGCCAGGACCGGCAAGGGCGACCACGACGGCAAGGGCCACGAGGGCAAGAGCCACGACGGCGCCGGCACGGCCGTGACCGGTGACGAGCTGGCGAAGGTGACGGCGGCGATGAAGGAGAAGGACGCGTCGGTGACGGTGAAGGGCGTTCGGAAGGATTCGGACGG
>NZ_JBFAJA010000071.1:54810-75948 GCF_040654975.1 Dactylosporangium sp. NPDC050588
GTTCGGCACGAAGGACGGCGCGAAGGTGATGTACGAGGTGAGCGCCGACCTCAAGACCTTCACCGCCAGGACCGGCAAGGGCGACCACGACGGCAAGGGCGGGGAGAGCGGCGGCGGCAGGGGCCCGAAGCCCACCGCCACCCCCACGAGCTGAGCCACGCGGGCACCCGTGTCAGGAACCGGTGACGCGGGTGCCGGGGGTGTCGCCGGGCAGCTGGTCCGCGCTGTCCTCCAGGACGTGCAGCGGGGTGGTCGCCATCACCTCACCGCCGGCCGCGTAGGCGGTGACGACGGCCGGGCTGCCCGGCGGGACGGTCGTCTCACCCGACCCGGACGCGTCCAGCGGCACCGGCACCGGCGCGCCACCGCCGAACGTGACGGTGGCCGACGCGGCGCCGGGTGGGGCGACCACGACCACCCGGTCGGTCACGTTGTCGCGGCCCTCGGCGCGCAGCCGCCACGCGTACGGCCGCTCGAAGGCGCCGTCTGCCGGCACCAGCAGCCGCAGGTCGAAGCGGTGGAGGGTGGTGTCGCCGTGAAAGGCCCACACGACGACGCCGCCGCCGGATGGTTGCAGGGTCAGCAGGCCGGCGGCCTTGCCGTTCACCGTGCCGGTCCACAGCAGCCTGAGCGTCACGTCCTGCAGGTGCAGGCGACTGAGGCGCAGCGCCGTGGCGGCGAACGTCAGGAACACCTGGTTGTCCAGGCCCGGGCCCCGGGCGCCGCGGGCGGCGGCGTCGAGCATCTCCGGCGTCGGGTCCTCGATCTCGCCGGTGCGGCCGGACCAGCCGCCGTTCAGCGGGCCGGCGTAGTACGGCGTGCCGTCGACGGTGACCTGCGTGGCGACCTCAGGCTCACGCCCCGGCGGCAGCGCGACCACTGCGACGCCGCCGGCGCCGGTGGACGTGGCGAGCGTCCGCCGGACGACGGTGCCCTCGGCGGTGTAGACGGCGCCGCCGTTGATCGTCACCGCCGACCCCGGCGGCCCGACGACCAGGGCGAACCCGCCATCGGTCACCGAGCCGTCGAACAGCGTCGCGACCGGCTCGCGGGCGTCCAGGGTCCCGTCGAACGTCATGCGGTCGGGTGCGGCGCCCGCCGGGCCGCCGTACCAGGCCATCGTCCAGCCGCTGATCAGGCCGAGACGCACCGGTAGCAGGGCGAGGGCGAGCCGGTGCCCGGGGACGTCGCCGGCGAACACGATCCGGATCGCGCCACGGTCCGCGATCTCCCACAGCCCCTCGGGCTCCGTGATGCCCGGGATCTGGCGGCACAGCCCGTCCAGCCAGGCGGTGTCGCCGGCGAGGCTGCCCCGGGTCGGCCCGGCGGTCAGCCGGGAGGGTGCGGCCGCGACGGCGACGGCCGGCATCCAGCCCGGCAGCGGGACCACGTTGGTCTGGACACCGACCAGCACCGCCAGGACTCCCGCGACCGCGGCGGCCGTCCGGCGCCGCCGCACCCGCCGGTGCGCCGACTCCCGTGCCGCGAAGCGCGGCCACGGGTCCTCGGGCGTGGTCATCCTGGCCGCCTCGCCGGCCAGGGCATCGTGCAGCGCTGTCGTGACGTGGTCGGTCATGCCGGGTCCTCCTGCAGGCTGGTGGGGGCGACGTGGTCGCGGAGGCGGGCGAGCCCGCGGGACGCCTGGCTCTTCACCGAGCCGGTCGAGCAGCCGAGCACCGCGGCGATGTCGGCCTCGCTCAGGTCCTCGAAGTACCGCAGCACGAGGATCGCCCGGGTTCTCGGCGGCAGCCGGCGCAGCGCCGCGAGGAGCTGTTGCCGGTCGTCGACCCGGCCGTACTGGTCGTCCACGGGTGTGTCGTCTGCCGGTAGCAGCGGCACCTCGGCGAAGCGTTTCCGCCGGCGCCACGAGATGGCGGTGTTGACCATCGCCCGCCGCACGTACACCTCGGGGGCGTCGGAACGCAGGATCCGGCTCCACCGCCGGTGCGCCTTCTCCAGCACCGACTGCACGAGATCCTCGGCGGCGCCGCGGTCGCCGGTCAGCAGGAACGCGGTGCGGGTCAGCGGCCCCCACTGCGCCGTGACGAACGCCCGGAAGCCGTCATCGTGCTCGCTCATGCAGGGTATGACGCCTCCCGTACCCCGGCGGGTTGAGCGCGGTCACTCTTGACAGTAGAAGTGTTATCGCTAACATTCTCGGAAAGTCGCGCATCGACGGGCGTCCGCCACTCGGCCGTCGGTGACACCCCTTCGTCGTCATGCGCAGTGATCGGTCGCCCGCGCCGCCAGTCGCGCGGCAGCTGTCCGCGGCGCTCCATGTGAGCGCTCACAAACTTCCCTGCAGAGAGGTCTGCCATCGTGCACCTTCGTCGTCGTACCTTCGTCCAGCTCACCGGGTTGTCGGCCGCGGCCGCCGCGGTCGGGGTCGCCGCCACGCCCCGGGCGGCGCTCGCGGCGAACAGCGCCTACGTGTTCGTGTACTTCACCGAGACGCCGAACCAGAGCGGCGCCAACTACGGGCTGCACGTCGCGGTGAGCACCGACGGGCTCAACTGGGCGCCGCTGAACCAGAACAACCCGGTCGTCACCCCGACCGCCGGCACGCTCGGCCTGCGCGACCCGTTCATCCTGCGCAAGCAGGACGGCACGTTTGTCATCCTGGCCACCGACCTCAACGGCACCGACTTCGGGCAGAACAACCAGTACCTGCACGTGTGGGACTCGACGGACCTGACCAGCTTCACCGGCTACCGGCGGATCAAGATGCACGGCCTGGCGACCCACACGTGGGCGCCGACCGCCTTCTGGGACGCCTCGCGTGGCCAGTACGGCATCGTGTACTCCGCGAACAACGGCAGCGACGTGTTCATGGTCAACTATACGTCGGACTTCCGCACCGTCAGCGCCAACCAGGTGTACTTCAGCCCCGGCTTCTCCGTGCTCGACGGCGACATCGTCGTGGACGGCTCGACGTTCTACCTGTACTACAAGAACCTCGCCAACGGGCTCACCTACGGCGCCCGCTCGTCCACCGGCGCACCCGGCAGCTACACCACGTACACCGCCGGGCTGAAGCAGGGCAACGCCATGGAGGCGCCGATGCTGGTGAAGGCCAACAGCGGCTCCGGGTGGTGGCTGTGGGGCGACTCGTTCAGCCCCGTCAACAACGACTACTACGCCTGGTCGACCAGCAACGTCGGCGGCGGCGCGTGGACGGTGCTCAACCAGCGCGACTACACCCCGCCGCTGAACGCCAAGCACGGCTCGATCGCGGGCATCACCACCGCCGAGTACAACGCGGCCGTCACCCGCTGGGGGCTGCCGGGCTGGGTGCGGCTCAAGTCGTCGAACTTCCCCGACCGGTACGTGCGGCACGCCAACAACGTCGCCCGCATCGACCCGTACCCGTTCGACCCGTACCAGGACCAGCTGTGGAAGCTGGTGCCCGGGCTCGCCGACAGCGCGGGCGTGTCCTTCCAGTCGGTGAACTACCCGACCCGCTACCTGCGCCACTACAACTACGAGCTGCGCCTGGACGCCAACGACAACACGGCCGCGTTCCGCGCCGACGCCACCTTCCACCGCACCGCCGGGCTGGCCGACTCGACGTGGTCGTCGTTCCGCTCGTACAACTTCCCGGACCGCTACCTGCGGCACGCCAACTACGTGCTGCGCATCGACCCGCTGAGCGCGTCGTCGAGCGCCACCGACCGGCAGGACGCGACCTTCAAGGTCACCTCGTGAGACGCGTGCTGCTGCTGGTCGCGGCGGTCCTTCTCGCTGTGATCGCCGCTCCTGTACGGGCCGAGGCCGGCCCGGCGTTCACGAACCCGCTGAACAGCTCGGGTCCCGACCCGTACATGACCTGGTACAACGGCAACTACTACCTGATGACCACGCCGTGGAGCGGCCCGCTGACGATGCGGAAGGCGCCCACGATCGCGCAGCTGAAGACGACCACCCCGACGGCCGTGTTCAGCGCGCACGTCGCCGGCCGGGACCGCAACGTCTGGGCGCCGGAGTTCCACCTGCTCAACGGCCCCAACGGGCAGCGCTGGTACATCTACTACTCGGCCGGCAACGGCGACATCGAGGGCCAGCGGGTGCACGTCCTGGAGAGCGCCGGCCTCGACCCGATGGGCCCGTACACGTACAAGGGCATGGTCTTCGGGTCGAACAACTGGTGGGGCATCGACGGCAGCGTCGTCACCATCAACAACCAGCTCTACTTCATGTGGTCCGGCGTGCCGACCGTACTGTGGCGCGACAGCGACCCGCACATCTATCTCGTCGCGATGAGCAACCCGTGGACGGTCACCGGCGCCCGTACCGCCATCTCCGAGCCGATCCTGGACTGGGAGCGGCAGGGCACCCCGATGAACGAGGGTCCGGTCGCGATCCAGCACAACGGCCGCACGTTCGTCACGTACTCCGCGAGCGCCTGCCAGGGGCCGGACTACAAGATCGGGCAGCTGACGTACACCGGCGGTGCGGTGCTGTCGGCGTCGTCGTGGGTGAAGAAGTCCACGCCGATCTTCCAGCGCAACGACGCCGCCGGCGTCTACGGCCCGGCGCACCACGGGTTCTTCAAGTCCCCGGACGGCACCGAGGACTGGATCGTCTACCACGCCAACGCCTCCGCCTCCGACGGCTGCGGATCCACCCGTACCACCCGGATCCAGCGCATCAGCTGGAACGCCGACGGCACCCCGAACCTCGGCGTCCCGGTCGCCACGGGGACCGTGCTCGCGCCGCCGTCCGGTGAGCCCGCCGGGCCCGCCGTGACGACGTGGCGGCTGCAGTCGTCCAACTTCCCGGACCGATACGTGCGGCACGCCGACTACGACGTGCGCATCGACCCCAACGTGAGCCCCGCCGCGGACTCGCAGTGGCGGATCGTGCCGGGCCTGGCTTCCGCGAGCGGGTACGTCTCGCTGGAGTCGACGAACTTCCCCGGCTACTTCCTGCGCCACGCGAACTACGACTTCTCGCTCGTCCGCAACGACGGCAGCGCCGCGTTCGCCGCCGACGCGACCTTCCGGCAGGTGGCCGGCCTCGCCGACGCCGCCGGGGTGTCGTTCCAGTCCTACAGCCACCCCGACCGGTACATCCGCCACTACAACTACCTGCTGCGCCTCGACCCGATCGGTACGGCCACCGCCCGCGCCGACGCGACGTTCCGGCTCGTCGCGTGAGGCGCGCCGTCCTCCCGGTGGTCGCGGTGCTCGCCGTCCTGGCCGCGGTACTGCCGGGCACACCCGCTCTCGCCGCGCCGACCGTACCTACGGGCGCGCGCTCACTCGAATCCGTCAACTACCCCGGCCGGTACGTGCGGCATCTCGGCGGCCTCGGCCAGCTCGACCCTGTGTCGGCGGCCGGCGACGCCCAGACGAAGACCGACGCGACGTTCACCGTCGTCAACGGGCTCGCCTCCCCGGCGTGCTACTCGCTGCAGACGAAGAGCGGGCTGTTCCTGCGGCACCGCGACTTCCGGCTGCGGGTCGACGCGAACACCGGCGATCCCACGTTCCGCGCCGACGCGACCTTCTGCCCCGTCGACGGCTCCGTGGCCGGGTCGGTCGCGTTCACCTCCTACAACTATCCGTCCCGCCGCATCCGGCACCGGGACTTCGCGCTGTGGCTCGACCCGTTCCAGGACACCGCCGCGTTCAAGGCCGACAGCTCGTTCCGCGTCACGGCGCCGTGGACCCCCAAGACGAACAAAGGCCCGGTGATCCCCGGCCTGTTCGCCGACCCGCACCTCACCGTCTTCAACGGCCGCTACTACCTGTACCCGACCACCGACGGGTACGCCGGCTGGAGCAGCCCCTACTACAAGGCGTTCTCCTCCACCGACCTGGTGAACTGGACCGACCACGGCGTGATCCTCGACCTCGGCCCCGACGTGGCGTGGGCCGACAACTCGGCGTGGGCGCCCGCAGTCGCCACCCGCAACGGCCGCTACTACCTGTACTTCAGCGGCGGCGCGGCCACCGGGGCGAAGCAGCTCGGCGTCGCGGTCGCCGACACCCCGACCGGCCCGTTCCGCGACGCCCTCGGCCGGCCCCTGGTCCGCGGCGACCAGTTCAGCGGCGGGCAGGCGATCGACCCGATGGTGTTCACCGACACCGACGGCCAGTCCTACCTGTACTGGGGGCAGGGCGTCGCCCGCGCCGTGCGGCTCAACGCCGACATGACGTCGTTCGACCCCGCACAGGTACGGGTCGTCACCCCGGCCGGCTACAACGAGGGGTCGTTCGTGTTCAAACGCAACGGCACCTACTACTTCATGTGGTCGGAGAGCGACACCCGCAGCGAGGACTACCGGGTGGCGTACGCGACCGGGCCGTCACCGCTCGGCCCGTGGACGAACCGCGGCGTGGTGCTGCAGAAGCGCCTCGACGCCGGCGTCAAGGGCACCGGCCACCACTCCGTCGTGCAGGCGCCCGGCACCGACACCTGGTACATCGCCTACCACCGCTTCGCCGTGCCCGCCGGCAACGGCACCAACCGCGAGACCACCATCGACCCGCTGGCGTTCAACGCCGACGGCACCATCCGCCCAGTCACCCCGACGCTTTAGGATTCCGATGCGTAGATTCCTCCAACGGGCGGTCGCGGTGCTGTTCACCGCGAGCCTGCTGTTCGCCTTCCCGAAACCCGCCGCCGCGCTGGACCCGTTCACCGGCTACCTGATGGCCCACTTCACCGGCGAGTCGTCGACCGCCCAGCAGATCTACCTCGCCCACAGCAAGGACGGCCTGCGCTGGACCGACCTCAACAACGGCGGTCTCGTGCTCAGCTCCAACGTCGGCACCCGCGGGGTGCGCGACCCCGCATTGGTCAGGTCGCCGGCGGGGGACCGGTACTGGATCATCGCCACCGACCTGTGCATCGGCTGCGGCCAGGACTGGCCGACGTCCATCAACAACGGCAGCCGCAACCTCGTCGTCTGGGAGTCCACCGACCTGGTCAACTGGTCCGCGCCGTGGCTGCTCAACGTCGCCGGCGCCATCCCCGACGGCCGCAACGCCTGGGCGCCCGAGGCGATCTGGAACCCGGCCACCAACGACTACGTCCTCTACTGGGCCACGAACGTGCCCCTGAACGGCGCGACCAAGCACCGCATCTACTACGCCCGTACCTCGAACTTCCGCACGATCACCACGCCGCAGCCGTACATCACCCGCCCCGGCGCACAGGAGATCATCGACACCCAGATCGTCGAGGTCCCCGCCGGCGTCGGCAACTACCGCTACGTCCGCACGTCCGGCGACGGCCAGATCACCATCGAGGGCAGTAATTCGATCCTCGGCACGTGGACCACGCTGGGCAACCTCTCCGGCATCGGCCTCACCGGCTCCCAGGTCGAGGGCCCCATGTGGGTCAAGTTCAACACCGGCAACTCCTGGGCGCTCTACCTCGACCAGTACGCCTCAGGCCGCGGCTACATGCCGGTGCTGACCGGCAACCCGTCCAGCCCCGCCGCCTACCAGCTGCCCGCGTCCGGCTCCTACAACATGGGCGGCACCAAGAAACGCCACGGCGCCATCCTCAACCTCACCGCCGCCGAGGAGAGCCGCGTCCTGTCCCGCTGGCCCAGCACCACCACGATCAACCGGCTCCAGTCGTACAACTTCCAGGACCGCTACGTGCGGCACGCCAACTACGACGTCCGTATCGACGCCTCGGTCTCGCCCGCCCAGGACGCCCAGTTCCGCCTCGTCCCCGGCCTGGCCGGCACCGGCACCGTCTCCATCCAGTCCGTCAACTTCCCCGGCTACTACCTGCGCCACTACAATTACGACTTCGTCCTCGCCGCCAACGACGGCACCACCACCTTCGCGGCCGACGCCACCTTCCGCCAGGTCGCGGGCCTCGCCGACGCGTCGTGGACGTCCTTCCAGTCGTACAACTTCCCCGACCGGTACCTCCGGCACAGCAACTACCTGCTGCGCATCGACCCCATCACCACCGCCACCGCCCGCGCCGACGCCACCTTCCGCATCACCACCTGAGACCGGCGGCCGGCGCCCACCGCCAACGGGCGCCGGCCACCGCCAGTAGGGTTGCCCGGTGCCTGGTGAACGCTTCCGCATCGCTGCCGCCGTGTACGGGATCCTGCGCGCCGACGGTCGGCTGCTGCTCCTGCGGCGGGCGGGGACGACCTTCCGGCACGGGCAGCTGAGCCTGCCTGCCGGCCACCTCGACGGCGGCGAGGACGCGCTCACCGGGCTCGTGCGGGAGCTGCGGGAGGAGCTGGGCATCGAGGCCGACCCCGGCGGCTGCCGGCTGGCGCTGCTCCTGCACACCGCCCCCGAGGACGCCGACGACCAGGAGTACTTCCACATGTTCTTCACCGTCGACCGGTGGACCGGCGACCCCGTCATCAACGAGCCCGGCAAGTGCAGCGAGCTGCGCTGGGCCGACCCCACCGACCTCCCGCCCGACGTCGTCGACTACGTCGCCGAGGCCCTGGCCGCCATCACCCGCGGCGAGACCCTCGCCCTGCGTGGCTGGGTGACGGGCCCGTGACGGTAGTGGGCATCGACGCCGACGTTCCCGCCGGCCGGGTGGTGGTCGTGATCGACGTGATCCGGGCGTTCACCACGGCGGCGGTGGCGTTCGAGCGCGGAGCGGCGCAGATCGTGTGCGTGGGGTCGGCCGAGGAGGGCAGGGCGCTGCGCGACCGGCACCCCGACCGGCTGCTCATCGGCGAGGTCGGCGGGCTCAAGCCGGACGACTTCGACCTCGGCAACTCACCGCTCGACATGGCAGGAGCGGACGTCGGCGGCCGCAGCCTGATCCAGGCGACCTCCAACGGCACCCGCGGCCTCGTCCGCCACCCGGATGCCGCGGCGCTGCTCGCGGCCTCCGCCGTGAACGCCGCCGCCACCGTGCGCTGGATCGCCGAGCACCACGCGGGCGTGCCGTGGACGATCGTGTGCACGGGGCGGAGCGCCGAGGACTGGGCCTGCGGACGCCACTTGGACCGTTTGTTGGCCGGGTCCGCAGCTGACCGGGCCGAACTGGTCGCCGGCATCAGGGAGGGCGCCGCCCAGCAGGCGCTCCGGTCGGCGGCCCGCCCCGCTGACGAACGCGTCGACCTGACCCGCGACCTGCCGCTGTGCTGCGACGTCGACCGGTCGGCGTTCGCCATGGTCGGCGAGCTCCGCGACAACCGCGTCACCCTCGCCGCCGTGCCCTGCTGAGCAGCCCGCGGCCGGTCGGGTCGCCGAGCAGGTCGGCCTGCCGGCGCTTCAACGTGGCGAACGAGCTGCTCGCGTACTCCAGGACGCCGTCGGCGGGGTAGCGGATGAGCGCGATCTGGTCGGTCAGATCGCCCGCCGCCCAGCGGGCGACGAGGATCTCGCATCGAGAGGCGCGGGACTCAGTCGGAGAGGGCGGCGGCGAGGAGGGCCTGGGCGGTCCGGCGTACGGTCTCGGCGGCCTCGGTGTGGGTCTGGCCGGCGATGTCGAGCAGCCAGATGAGGGTTTCGATGCCGGTCGCGGACCTGATGGCGACGGCGAGCGTGTGGAGGTCGACGTCGGGGTGCGTGTCGCGCAGCGGGGCGAGGGCGTCCTCGATCCAGCCGATCGCCCGGCCCTGCCGCAGCGCCGGCCGGCCGACGCTGCCCCCGCTGCCGCCGGCGCCTGTCTCGTCGAGTGAGAGCCGCAGCGAGGTGCGCAGCTGTGGCTCCCAGTCCATGTTGTACCGGCTGAACGCGGCCATGAACGCGTCGAGCCGTGCCCGGGGCTCGTGCGGGGCGTCGGGGCCGAGCAGCGTGTCCGGCGAGATCTGCGGGTGGGCCGCCATGAGCAGCGAGCGCTGGTTGGGGAAGTAGCGGTACGCGGTCGTGCGCGACACCCCGGCCCGCTCGGCGGCGTCCTCGACCTGCGGGGTCGAGCCGTCCGCGAGCAGCTCGCGGGTCGCGTCGACGAGGGCCTGCCGGGTCCGGGACTTCTGCTGCGTTCTGCCCGTCGTCTCATATGGTACCGCCATGCCCATCATGGTACCGTAATCCCATGAACGGTCAGGACCCGGTCGTCACCGACCCGAATCTGTACAGCGTCCTGTTCGAGAACGAGCGGGTGCGGGTGCTCCAGTACCGCGACCGCCCGGGCGACCGGACCCACCCGCACAGTCACCCGGACAGCGTGATGGTCACGCTCAGCTCCTTCCGGCGCCGCGTCTCCAGCGGCGACCGCCACGCCGACATCGAGCTGACCGCCGCCCAGGCCCGCTGGGTCGGCGCCCAGGAGCACACCGGCGAAAACATCGGCACCACCGACAGTCACGCCGTCTTCATCGAGCTGAAGGAGCCGGCCCCCACCCCGTCCTCCGGACCGGCCCCGCTCGGCCCGGCCGGCCACTGACCGCGTCACTCGCGGCGCCCGACGCAGTCGTGGTCCCAGAAGGTGGCTGAGTAGACGAAGGTGCCGGTCATCCAGGGTTCGTAGGCGGACAGGCGAATGACCTGGAAGCCCTGGTCGGGGATGCGCAGGGACGGTTTGCGGAAGCCGTGGTCGCCCGCGGGGGTGAAGCCGGCGCGGGAGTAGTAGGCCGGGTCGCCCTCCAGGAACACCAGCGGGGCGCCGCGCTCGTCGAGCTGGCGCAGGCCGGCCTGGATGAGGGCGGAGCCGATCCCGCGGCGCTGCCGGTGCGGCGCGACGCCGAGCGGGCTCAGCGACTGCACCGGGACGAGGCGGCGCGGGGCGTCCAGCAGGCAGCGGCTGAACATGACGTGCCCCGCGATCTCGGCGTCCTCCTCCGCGACCAGTGAGAGGGCGGCGGGGTCGTCGAGGCGGAGGGCGTCCACCAGGTCGGCCACCGCGCCGCCGTGCTCGCCGCCGAAGGCGGCCCGGTGCAGTGCGCCGACGGCGGCGTGGTCGCTGGGCTGTTCGGTGCGGATCGGCATGGGCGGCAAGGTAGCGGCCCGTGCCGCGCGGTGCCAACGGCTTTCAGCGCAGCTCGACCTCGACGCCGTCGTCGGTGAGCCATGAGATCAGGTCGTCGAAGGTTCTGGCCTCCGTCCAGGCCTTGCGGTCGTAGCCGGGGACCAGGTGGGCACGGGCGACCTCCGCGCCGAGCCACGCGGGGCCGGTGCCGTCGACCGCGGCCCGCAGCGGGCCTTCCGGCGTGCAGCCCAGCAGCGTGTACCGCTCGTACACCGGCCGCACAGGAAACACGCGATCGGTGAACAGCCCGTCGATGTCGTCGCACCCGGCGAGGACGGCGTCGGTGTCGTGATCGAGCAGGCGCCAACGCGACGGGATCGGCACGGCCCCACCCTATCCGATGGCCCGCAGATGAAATCTCCGTGCATCCATTGATATCAGTGGATCGGGGTGGATAGCCTCGACGGACTCACATCGACGGGGGAAGGCGGATCGGATGATGCGGCCCAGGGTGTCACCCTGCTGCGGCGCGGACGAGCAGCCGGCCGGCGGGCTCAGCCGCCGTGGCGTGCTGCGCGGTGCGGCGCTCGCGGCGGGCGGCGGCGTGGTCCTCGGCCTGCCCGGCACCGCATACGCGGCACCGGTGATCGACAACCCGTTCGCCGGGTACACCATCACGCAGACCTGGGCGCAGCACCGGGCGAACGGCTCGCTCGGCGGGATCGACTTCGCCATGGCGGTCGGCACCGGGCTGCCCGCCTGCGGCGCCGGCACCGTCACCAACATCCCGAACAACGGCACCGGCGGGCACACCGTGACGATCGCCCACGCCGACGGGTACAAGAGCCAATACCTGCACCTGTCGGCGTTCGTGCTCGCGAACGGCACGCCGGTGGCCCGCGGCGCGATCGTCGGCCGGTCCGGCGGCGCGGTCGGCGCACCCGGGTCGGGCTCGTCGACCGGCCCGCACCTGCACTGGCACATGATCGACCCGGGCGGCACCCGGATCAACCCGCTCGAATACGTCGCGCAGCACCCACCGGCGGGCGCGCTGCCGAAGACCGCCACCGAGACGACCGGCACGCCGGACGTGACGTGCTACAAGCGGATGCAGAACTGGCTGCGCCTCACGAACGGCTACACCGGCCCGATCGACGGCGTCCCCGGCACCGCCACGTATTCCGCCCTGCAGCGGGCGATGCGCGGCTACGGGTACACGGGACCCATCGACGGTGTCATGGGACCCAACTCGTGGCGCGCCGTGCAGAACCTCGCGTCCGGCTACGGGTACACCGGCCCGCTCGACGGCGTGATGGGCCCCAACTCGTGGCGCGGCTTCGCCCGGTTCCTCAACCAGAACGCCTGGGACTGAGACCGCTGCTCGATCTGACCGCCCGGTAGCATGCGGCGCGTGATCGAGGAGCTGATCAGGAAGACCGCCGACGATGACGAGGATGCGGCCGAGGAGCTGACGGCGATCGCGGCCGCCGACCCGCGACGCCTGGTGCCGCACCACCACCTGATGCTCGACCTCGACGTGTTGTGGCCCGCCACGCTGTACCGGGGAGCCGGCGCCGACGTCGTGAGCCGCGTCGTCGAGCGGGTCGACGGCGGGCAGATCCCCGTCCAGCTCAACAACCTGCTGCTCGTCCTCGCGCACACCGGCCATCCGCTCGCGGAGCAGGCGATGCGCCGCTGGGAGACCGCCCCACCGGCCGGGTCGGACGCACTGCACCTCGGTCCGCTGCGGTACGCGGAGCAGGCCGGCTGGACCGTCGGCCCGGACGGCACCCGGCGCTCACTGTGCGGCGACGTCGCCTACGAGTGGCACCTGCGCCCGTCCACGCCCGCGGCCGACGGCGGCACCTGCCCGTGGTGCGCGTCGCCGCTGTGGACGGCCGCCGACCTCGCGGAGACCGGCGCCGCCTTGGCGCACACCGGCTGGTCCGGCCGGCTCGTCGTCCGGACCTGCCACTTCTGCGCCTGCTACACGACGCTGTACAGCGCCGTCACCCCCGACGGCGGCAGCACATGGTGGACGGGCAACACCCGCCCCGACTTCATCGGTCGCGACGCCGGCCCGGAGGACCCGCCGGCGCTGCTGCCGGTCATGGGCCCGCAGCGGCAGAGCCCGTTCCAGGCGAGCGCGTGGAACGACGGGGGCTCGACGCTCGGCGGCCACCCCGAATGGATCCAGGACGCCGACCACCCGGCCTGCCCCGGCTGCGGCGAGCCGATGGACTACATCGGCATGCTGCGCGGCGGCGACTTCGACGAATACGGCGAAGGCGCCTACTACCTGCACCTGCACGCCCCGTGCGGGTTCGCCGCGGTCAACTACCAGCAGAGCTGACGTCAGATCGGCTGCTCCCACGGCACCAGCTGGTGGAAGGCACGGCCGAGGAGCCGCCGCAGGCCGGCCGCCTGCGCCGTCAGGTGCGGCAGCAGCGGGGTGGAGGGGTCGCGGGGAGCGGGCAGGTCCGCCGGGTCGAGCCCGCACAGCTCCAGCAGCGCCCCGGGCCCGGCGGCCGGATCGTCGAACGCGCCGAGCGCCGACCTCAACGCCGCGGGATCCGGCGGGCACGGCCGGTCGCCGCACCACCACTCGATCGTCAGCCAGCCGCCGGGCGACCACTGCAGCGCCTGGCGGAGCAGGTCGGCGTGGGTCGTCACGGGCGGCCCGAACATCCGGTCGAGCGTAGGGACCGCCGCCGCCAGGTTGGTCGTCCCGCGCTCGCGCCCCACCACCGGCGCGGTGGCCGGCCCCCACGGTGTGTCGCCGGCGCTGACGTCGTCCGCGCGGAACAGGGTGAGCCACAGCAGCGGCACCTCGCCGTCGGCGACGGCCACCACCTGCTCCGCGTCGTACTCCGAGTCCTGCTCCATCGGGTAGATCCCGGGGCGGCCGCCCGCGCACAGGTACACAGCGCTCACCGCCGCAGCGTACCGACCCGCGCGGCGCCACCGGGGCGACCGCGCGTACCGGAGCGGCCACGGCGGGGTGTGTCGAAGTGCTCAGATCGCGGCGTGGCGCTCCGATCTGGAGTGCGGCAGTTCCCGATCGGCGGGCGGTCTGGTGTAGGCGGGTTACAGATGGCAGGTGCGGTTGAGGACGTACGTCCGCGCGGTGGCGGCCCCGGCCGGGGCTTGTCCATCCTGGGACGGATCCTGGCCGCCCTGTTCGTCGTCGCGTTGGCGGCGGCCGGGGTCGGGCTGCTGTCCGTGCAGCAGATGGGGAAGCTCAGCGACGACCTGGACGGACTGCGGGTGCGGCAGGGCGTGAGCGACGCGGCGCTGCAGCGGGTCCGGGCGGCGCAGGCGCTGATGTTCCAGAACCTGTGGTCGTACGCCGCGCAGGGCGAGGGGGCCGCGAAGCGGACGCAGGCGGCGGTCACCGCGTCGGACGAGGTGATGGATCAGGCGCTCACGGACTTCGCGTCCAGTGCGTCCAGCGCGGCGACGAAGGCGGCGGCAAGCGAGTTCGGCACGCAGTGGGGCCAGTTCCGGCAGATCCGCGACGCGTTCGTGTTCGGCGCGCCCGCCCCGGCGGGCGCTGTCGTCCCGGGCGACGCGGAGGCGTTCGAGGCGCTCGCGATCAGGCTCGGCGCGGGGCTGGAGAAGGTCGTCCGGGCGCAGCAGGACGATGCCCGCGCCGCGCAGGCCGTCTCGGAGCGTTCCTACAGCCGGGCCCGGAACATCGCGATCGCCGGCATCGCGGTCGGGGTGGTGGCGGCGCTGGCGATCGGCCTGTTCATCTCCCGCATGATCGCCCGGTCGCTGGCGAGGGTGTCCGAGGTACTGAGGGCCGTCGCGAGCGGCGACCTGACCCAGCGCGTGCCGGACCAGTCCGCGCGGGAGCTGCAGGCCATGGCCGAGTCGGTGAACACCGCGACGGGCAGCCTGCGCGAGACGGTGACGGCGCTGGCGAAGAGCTCGGAGGTGCTCGGCGGCACCTCCGGCCGGCTCAGCACCAGCAGCGATGAGCTCAACGTGGGCGCCGAGCACGTCAGTGCCCAGGCCGAGCGGGCCACCTCCACCGCCTCGTCGGTGTCGGAGAACATCGGTACCATCGCCGCCGCCGCCGAGGAGATGAGCATCTCCATCCGGGAGATCGCCTCGACCAGCCTCGAAGGCACGCGGATGGCGGGGCGGGCGGCCGACGTCGCCGAGTCCACCAGCCAGACGATGGACCGCCTCGGCGAGACCAGTCAGCAGATCACCCAGATCGTGCAGATCATCACCTCGATCGCCAAGCAGACCAACCTGCTGGCGCTCAACGCCACCATCGAGGCGTCCCGGGCCGGCGAGGCGGGGCTCGGCTTCGCCGTCGTGGCCGGTGAGGTCAAGGACCTCGCGCAGGAGACCGCGCAGGCGACCGAGCAGATCTCCAAGCAGGTCACGTCGATCCGCACCGAGTGCGAGGCCGCGGTCTCCGCGATCACCGACATCACGTCGATCATCGGGCAGGTCAACGACTTCCAGGCGACGATCTCCGCGGCGGTGGAGGAACAGTCGGCGACCAGCCTGGAGATGAGCCGGAACATCTCCGAGGCGGCGACCGGCAGCACGGAGATCGCCGCCGACATCGAGGCGATGACCGTCGCGGCCCGCCGTTCGGCGGAGTCGTCCTCGCACAACCGGCACTCCGCGGCCGAGCTCGCCTCCCTGGCGGGCGATCTGCAGCAGATGGTTTCGCGATTCCGGATCTGACCTGGGGGAGGAACGTCCACATGCGACACTCACGACTGCGCGCGCTGGGGCTGCTGATGGCCGTGTTCGGCGTGGTGGCCTCCGCGGGCTGCACCGAGGCCATCTCCGCGGCGGACCGGAAGATCACGCTGACGGTCGACACGTTCGGCAAGTTCGGCTACGACGAGTTGTTCAAGCAGTACGAGCAGGACCACCCGAACATCACCGTCAAGAGCAGGGTGGTGGAGAACCTCGACGTCTACTGGCCGAAACTCAACGTGTACCTCGCGGCGGGCAGCGGCGCCGGCGACGTCGTCGCGATGGAGGAGGGCGTCACGCCCTTCTACAAGGGACAGTCGGACAGCTTCGTGGACCTCGCCAGGTACGGCGCGAACGCCATGAAGGCCGACTTCCTGCCGTGGAAGTGGGCGCAGGGCACCCTCGACAACGGCAAGGTCGTCGCGCTCGGCACGGACATCGGCGGCCTCGCGATGTGTTACCGCAAGGACCTGTTCGCCAAGGCGGGCCTGCCGACGGACCGTGACGCGGTGTCGAAGCTGTGGCCGACCTGGGAGGCGTTCCGCCAGACCGGCCTGCGGTTCAAGGCGGCCGGCACCGGCGCGGCGTTCGTCGACTCGCCCGACCAGATCCTCGCCGCCGCGCTGTCCCAGGCCGCCGCGGCGAACGACAACGTCACGTACTTCGACCGCGACGACAAGCTCATCATCGAGACCAGCCCGGCGGTGAAGACCGCCTGGGCGGAGGCGACGAGCATGGTCGCGTCCGGGCTCAGCTCGAAGATCGAGACGTGGACGGACGCCTGGCACGCCGGTTTCCGCGACGGCACCTTCGCCACGACCGCCTGCCCCAGCTGGATGCTCGGCATCATCCAGGACGGCGGCGGCCCGCAGACCAAGGACAAGTGGGACGTGGCCGCGATCCCCGGTGGCGGCGGCAACTGGGGCGGCTCGTTCCTCGCGGTGCCCGTGCAGAGCAAGCACCCGCGGGAGGCCGCCGAGCTGGCGATGTTCCTCACCTCGCCGGCCAGCCACGTGGCCGCCTTCAAGGCGGTCGGCGCCCTGCCCTCGGACGTGAAGTCGCTGCAGGACCCGGACTTCCTGGCGATCACCAATCCGTACTTCGGCAACGCCCCGGTCGGCAAGATCTTCGGCGAGGGCGCCACGAAGATCCAGCCGATGTACGTGGCGGTGCGGCACCGGCCGGTCGCGGAGACCACGCAGGCGGCCCTCGACGCGTACGTCGCCGGGAAGATCACTGCCGACGCCGCCTGGCAGCAGGCCGTCGCGGCGGCGAAACGGAAGGCCGTTTGAGCCGGCGCCGCGGCGCTGTGGCCGAGCTCGCCGTCGCCCCCGGCACGAAGCTCGGCGGCTGCCCCCAGCCGGCGCCACCCGCCCGAGGCACCGGCGGGCAGGCACAGAGGCGCAGACGGCCGACCTGCGCAGCCGCCCGGGGGTCGTGCCCCCTGGCGGCTGTGGTCGGTCGATGTCAGCCGAGCTGCCGGAACCAGGCGAGGGCCGCGGCCGTGCCGGCGATGTTCGCGCCGAGGTGCGCCGAGCCGTTGTAGGGTGCGTGCCGACGTCAACGACCGTACCGGCGCGCAGGCGGGTGGCGCAGTAGGTGCTGTTGGCGGCCGGCACCTGCTCGTCGGCGCGGTCCACGAGCAGCCGGGCGGGCGCGCGGATGGCGGCGCAGGACGCGTCGTGCACGGCCAGGGCGTCCGCGAACGGCCCCGACGGTGCCCGCAGCACCGCCAGGCCCCGCGGGGTGAACAGCTCCTCGGGCGTGCCGGCAGCGTCGCCGCCAGGTCCTCGCCGGTGTGCACGCCGTCGAACAGGGCCTCGACCTTCCCCGCGTACGGTGCGGCGAAGAACTCCTCGGGTCGCTGGTACAGCCCGTGCAGCCGGTTCCACTCCACGACCAGGTAGGCGGTGTAGCCGACGTTGTACGGCGGCGCCACCGTCCCGCCGATGAGGGCCGGCAGCTCCACCCGCCGGAAGTCGTACGCGCCGGCGATCGGCGCCAGCGCCCCGAGGCGGAACCAGCCGTCGCCGCCGCGCTCCAGCACCTGGCCGAGCGCCGTCGCGGCGCTGCCGCCCTGCGAGAAGCCGGTCACGTACACCTCGCGGCGCAGCGTGCGCTGCTGCCCGCTATGACTCCCAGCGACCGACCTCGATCCGGTTGCCCGGCCTGTTCCCGGTAGTGCCACCCCCACCGCGGTGGGGCGGCTATCGTGCTGTGGTGCTCGACAAGATCGAACTGCGGCTCCGGGCGACCGCTCCGGGTGAGCCGGCGCGCCTGCTGAGCCGCCGGCTGAGCTGGCGGGCCGAACACGGGATGTCGCGGTCGGCGCCGCTGCTGGAGCTCGTGGCGCGGCTCGCCGACCGGTTGCGGGGCGACGGGGTCGCCGTGACCAATCCGTCAGGCTCCTCGTTCTTCAGCGAGCTCGACGTGTACGACCTGTTCGCGGCCGAAGGCATCCCGTTCGAGCTGGACGAGCCGCGGCAGATCGAGCTGTCGGACTGGTTCGCCGACGACGGGCCCGGCCGGCGGCCGCTGCTCAGCCTCGGCACGCACCCGGTGTTCGAGGCCAAGTTTCGGCAGACCTGCCTCTGGCTGCTCGGCGACCACCGGTTCGGCGCGGACGTCGGCGGGTTCCCGATCCACCCGAACCTCCTGGCGCGGGCGCTGTCGGTCCCCGGTGTCGCCGCGGCGCTCACGGCCGAGGTCGACGCGCTCACCGCTTCGCTCGGCGCCGCGCCGCTCGGTGAGGTGCAGCGCATCATGTACCGGCTGGGCACGCTGCGGAGCCCGGCCGGCTACGCCGCGTTCAAGCCGTTCCTGGAGCGGATCGCCGCCCTGGACGCGCCGGCCGCGCTGGCGCGGACGTTACGGTGCGGGCTCCCCGAGGAGCTGGTGTGGCCGCCGTACGAGCAGGCGTGCGCCGCGCTCGACGCCGGGACCATGCGGACCGACCAGGAATGGCCGCTGCTCGCGATCCACGACGCCGGCACGGCGGTCGTGCTCGGCCCGTCGGGCGTCGTCGCCCGCCACGAGCTCGCGGTGCCAGCCGTCGACGGCATCGAGGGGCAGTTCCCGCCGCGCTGCACCCTCCACGACGGACGCCTGCTCGTCAGCTGGCAACAGGACGGCGGCGAACGCGGGTACTGGGCCGACACCCCGGGCGTCGAGTTCGACGCAGACCTGGGCGGGCTGGTGCTCGGCCCGATGACCCGCCTGCCGGTGTCCGAGGACATCGTCCCCGGCGGCCGGTTCGAGCCGGTGCCCGACGCGGGGCCGGTCCGCCTCCGCTGGCGCCGCGACCTGTGGCCGGACGCGCCCGCGGTGTTCGGCGCCGCGGACGGCATGACCGGCTGGGACGTCGTCGACGCCGCCGCCGGCGCGGTTGTCCGTTCGGTGGACGGGCGTCAGCTGCCGCTGCCGCCAACGGTGCGAACGGCGACCATCATGGGTGTGCTCGCCCTGCCCGGCGGCGGCGACCGGCTGGTGACGGTCGACCAGTTCGGCGCCGTCACGGTCTGGGATCCGGCGACCGGCACCCCCGCGTACGGGCCTGCCAAGCCGGAAGGGCTGCCGCCGGCCGGCTGGTGGGACCTGCTGCGCCCGCGCGACCCGGGCGGCTCGGCGGCGCTGCGGACCGGCGAACCGGTCACCGCCGTCACCGAACCCGTCCTGGCCGCCGCGGTCGGACGGCAGGCCGCCATCGCCGCCACCCTCGCCGCGACCGTCGAGCAGTACCGCGCGCTGCGGCACGAGCCGGCCCGCCCACCGGTCCCGGCGACGGCCGATGACATCACCATCGCCGACGCCCTGTCCGGCCTCACCTACGCTTCCCGGTTCAGCGAGCACCGCCGCGGTTCGAGGACTTCGACGGTCCCCGAGTACAAGCTGATGGCGTTCCTCGACGCCCTGCCGGCGGCGCTGGAGGGCGAGCGGCCGCGCCCGTACGCCGGCGTGGCCGGCTGGACCCGCGTGCTGGCGGGCCTCGGCGCCGTGGCGCTGCGCGCGGCCATGCCGACGACCCCACCGCCTGAGCGGGAGGTCCTCGCGGCGCTGCTGACCGCGCTCGCCGACGCCGGCCTCGCCGACGGGTCCGCCGGCCTGTCGGTGCTCACCGTCGTCGCCGACGGCCAGCTCAACGGCGAGCAGGCGGCCCGGCTCGGCATGAGGGCCGTCGCCGCGGAGAGCATCGGCGGCGGGTTCGACCGCTCCTGCTGGCGGCTCATCGTCCACGGCACGGTCCCTGACCGCCCCGACGTGCGGGTGGTGGAGCGGACCCCGCTCGGCGGCTGGGGCACCGCCGGCACGGTGCGCCGGTTCGTCGACCTGCTCGCCGAGCGCGGGCCGGTCACCTGGCGCCCGGAGTGGGCCGCGTCGTTCCCCGACCTCGCCGTCGAGCCGGCGACGGTCCTGCTCACCGGGGCGACGTACTGCGCCGTCTCCGACGACATCACCGTGCCGCCCTCGTACCTGGAGGTGACGGGCCTGAGCGCGGCGGCCGCTCGTTCGGCATCGGACGCCATCGCGGCGCTGCCGAAGGGCCGGCTGCTCCACCTGCTCAACGCCGCGATGCCGCTGGACCCCGCGGCGCTGTGGGAGTCCGGCCCCGACACCGCCCGCCTCGCGTCCGCGTGGAGCGAGCCGTCTCCGCCGCCCTACGAGTTCCAACCCTGGCTGGAGTGACCGGTGCCGACCACCCCGCCGCCACCCGTCGACGTCACGGCGCTGGTGCCTGCCCTCGCGGCGTACGCGCGGCAGACGGTCCGCCTGCACCCGCGCCCCGGAACGCCGACCGTCGCCGACAGCTCGCTCGGCGGCCCGCTCGCGTGGCCACTTGGCGAGCCCTGGCCGTACTGCCACCCGGGCCGGTGGGACCACACCTTCGACGACGCCCCGCGGGAGCCCGTACCGTTCGTCCCGGTCCTGCAGGTGTACGCCCGCGACGCGCCGCAGCTGCCGTACCCGCCGGGGACGGACCTGCTGCAGGTCACCTGGTGCCCGTTCGACCACAACCCGTACAGCGCGCCGATCCCGCGCCTCGACTGGCGCGACAGCGCGGGATTCCACCAGCCGGCGGCGATCCCCGCGCCGCACCACGCCAGCCCCCGCACCACGGTGCCGGCCCCGTGCACCGTCAGCCCGGAGCCCGTTCTCGAGTACCCGAGCTGGGACCTGCCCCGCGACCTGTACTACGCCGTCCGGTCGGCGACCCCGTACGACTTCGACGCGGAGCTGTCCGTCGCCCCCGGCACGAAGCTGGGAGGCTACCCCAGCTGGTGCCAGCTGCCGGATTGGCCGGCCTGCCCGGCGTGCGGCACCACGATGGAGCATCTGGCGACGGTGGCGAGCTTGGAGTGCGACCCGGGCGGGGAGCGCTGGCTGCCGGCCGGGTCCCGCCTCCGCGAGCCGTCGGGCCTGATGCTCGGCGACGTCGGCAGCATCTACCTGTTCACCTGTACCGCGTGCCCGCACCGCCCGTACGAGTCGGTCTTCCAGAACTCGTAGGGCCGCCCGAGGCGCCGGCGCGGCCCTGTCCACGGAGGACAGGGC
>NZ_JBFAJA010000072.1:0-73869 GCF_040654975.1 Dactylosporangium sp. NPDC050588
GCCGGCCAGCCACAGCTGCCGGCCGGCGCAGTCCACGGCCCGCGCGAGATCCTCGACGGTCGCCCGTGCCCCGGCCCGGACCCTCGCCGCGAACTCCCGGCCGTCCGTGGCGACCCGCACCTCACGCTCCATGCCCGTGATCCGCATGTCGCCGGTTCAGCCGCCGGCCTGCTCGAGGGCGTCGGCACGCCGCCGCACCTCGTCCGCCGCGTCCTGCAACGCCACCGACAGCCGGGTCAGCGCCGGCTCGTACTCACTGCTCCACGACGAGCGGAACCGTTCCGAGGCGCCGCCCTGCCAGTACGTGTTGGCCAGTGCGGTGCGCAGATCACGCAGCAGGCTGTCGACCGTGCTGCTCTGCCGGGCGAAGTTGCCGTTCAGCGTGTGCAACTGCCCGATCTCGCCGCCGATCACCGACATGGGACTCTCCTTCGCTGGTGGACTGTTCGCCACTCAACGTAGGGACCGCGCCGGCACCGGCGACATCGGAAAGGCTCCCCAATCCCGGTGACCGCGGCGGGCGCTCAGCGCAGCAGCCGCAGGTCGTCGCGGGTGATCAGCTCCCGGCTCAGCGCATACTCGGCCAGGCCGACGAGTGCGTTGTGGCCGGTCATGCCCGGCACACCGGCCTCGTCGAGCCGGGCCCGCAGGTACTCGATCCGCTTCACGAGGGTCGTGCGCGGCCAGTCCAGCCGCGCGGCCGCGGCCGCGTACGTGCGAGGGTGCGGATCATAGTGCGGCGGCTCCCGCAGGTACCCCGCGAACAGGGCGACCATCGCCAGGCGGTCCGCCGCGCTGATCACCACGGCGGCACCGACCTCGGTCGGCACGGCCGGGGTGAGCGGCTCCGCCACGGGCTCGCCGGCCGGCTGCGGTGCACACGGCGGTGTCAGCCGCAGATCGTGCTGGGCGAGGCTGCCGTCCACGAGCACCGTGACCGGCCGCTCGACCGCGACCCGCCGGCCCGGCGGCAGGACACTGCGGAAGCCGTACTCGTCGGCGACCGCGAACGGCCGGGTGGACGACGCGTTCGTCAACCACCAGACGGACCCCTCCCTGGTGATCGTCCCGGCGATCCGCGAGATCGCCGCGTCACCCGGGTCCAGGCAGATCGTGCACTCCTTCGCCCGCCCGAACGTCAGTCGATCTTCATCGACCAAGGTCAGCGCCTGTCCACCGCGTTCAACACGCATCCGTTGGGAAACCCTTCCCGTCCGACCGCCGCTCCGATTGACCGGCATCGTCGCTATTCTCGGCCACGCCGACAAACCGAGGGAGTGCCATGTCCGGCTTCACCGCCCGGCTCAGGTCCATGTCGCTGCGCCTACCGGGCCGCGCGTCATCGACCGGCGAACGGGTCAACCGCGCCACCCTGGCCGTCGTGCTGTGTGGTGCCGTGATCGCGGTCGGGCTCGGCGTCGGCTACCGGTCCTCCCGCGCCGCGTACGGCGACGGTGGGGCGTTCCTGCAGAAGGACACCAGGATCGTGCACGTCAACGCCGACAACCGTGACGCCGACGCCGTCGTCGCCAAGCAGCTGGCGACCGGCAAGCAGACGCTCGAGGTCGTGCAGGTCCGGCCCGGCGTCGTGTACGTCGTCAACAACGACACCGGCACGGTCACCCTGCTGCCGACCGACACCCTCGACCCGAAGACCGTCGACAAGCGGCCCGACTCCCAGGGCAAGCTCACCGTGGTCAGCGGCGGCGGCGACGCGTACCTCCTCGACTCGCAACGCGGCACGGTCAGCCGGCTCGACGGCACCGCCGGGCAGCAGACCCAGGTGACGGACCTGCCGCCGGTCGACCGGGCGGTGGTCGACGGCGCCGGGACCGCCTGGGGATACGCACCCGCCTCCGGTGAGCTCGTGGAGATCGTCAAGGACAAGGTGAAGTCACGGCAGCGCGTGCTCAGCGCCGGCGAGCGCGCCGAGCTGACCCTCGTCGGCGGCGCGCCGGTGATCTACGTACCGCACACCGGGCAGGCCGGCATGTACGGCCCGGACGGTCCGAAGCGCGTGCTCGACCTCGACGCGACGTTCGGGGTGCTGGCCGCCCCCGGCGCGGCCGCGACCGTCGCCGTCGCCGTCGGCCGCACGGGTGAGCTCGTCCTCGGCGAGTTCAGCGACGAGCGGGACGTGCGCAGGATCGCGCTGCCCGGCCGTGCCGGTCACCGGTTCGGCCCGCCGGTCATCCACAAGGACCGCGTGTACCTGCCGGACTTCACCGCCCGGCACGTGCTCGTCGTGCACACCGCGAGCGGCAAGGTGGAGACCGAACAACCCGTCCCCGGCCGCTCCGACACGTTCCAGGTCTTCACCCGCGACGATCACGTCTGGGTCAACGACCCGCACGACACCGCCGTGGTGATCACCTTCGACGCCGACGGCCGGCCCACCACCACGGACCTCACCGACGCGACCAAGCCGAGCCCGTCGCCGAAAGCGTCGCCGAAGCCATCGGGGAAACCGTCGGCGAGCCCCAGCGGCGCCCAGCCGGCTGCTTCGGCGAGCGCGGCGCCGCAGCAGCCGGTCACCCTGCCGAACCTGGTCGGCGTCGACCGCACCGCCGCGTGCGCGCGGCTGACGCAGCTCAGCCGCCAACTGCGGTGCAGGCTCGTGGCCCAGCCGGATGGCCCGGCCGACACCGACAAGGTGACCGGCACCGACCCGCCGGCCGGGTCGCGGGTCAACCCGCGCAGCACGGTGACCGTCTTCTACCGTGGGCCCGCGCAGGTGCCCGACGTCACGAAGCTGCCCGCCAGCCAGGCCTGCCGGGCGTTGGTCGCGGCGAGCCTGACCTGCCGGGAACAGGTCGGCGGGCTGGCCGCCGACGGCAGCCAGGTCCGGGTCGTCACCGCGCAGAGCCCCGCACCGGGGACGGCCGCGGCGACCGGCACGGCGGTCACCGTCACCTACCCGGACATGATCGCGGTGCCGAACCTCGTCGGGCAGCCGTCCAACGTGGCCTGCCCCACCGGTCTGACCTGCGCGCCGCACAGCCTCGGCCCGGGCACCCCGGCGTACGTGGTGATCGCCCAGCAGCCGGCCGCCGGCGCCGGCCTGACGCCGGGCGCGGCGGTGACCCTCGACCACTACGTGCACGGCGGCGTGGGGAACCTGGTCGGGATGAGCCCCGACGAGGCGTGCGCGAGCCTCGCGCAGCAGCAGCTGGGCTGCACCCGCAGCGACACCGCCCAGATCCTGTCGCCGATCGGTGTCGTCGTCGCGCAGGACCAGCCGCCGGGCACCGCGCTGCCGGTCGGCACCGCCGTCACGATCGCCTACCAGTCACGGACACCGGTGCCGATGAACCGGTTCAAGGCACCGGGCGCCAGACGCGGCAACTTCCTGTCGCCGGGCGGCGGCGGGCCCGCCGGCTTCTCGTCACAGGGCGCGATCGGGCAGATCTATCCGGTCGCGACGGCCGCCGGGATGCCCGGGCTGACACTCATCTACCAGCAGCATTGCGAACGGGCCTGCGGTGAGGTCGGCGGCTACTACTACTCCGCCAACCCGAACACGCAAGCCAACTGGGTCATGGACGGGCCGGCGTTCGCATGCTTCGTCGACCAGATCCCAGGCACCGTGCCGATCCGGGCCTTGTTCAACCCCACCGCAGCCGCGTGGGCCTGGGCCCAGCCCGGGTCCGGCGAGTACCAGGCCTTCGTGGCCGGTGGTTTCGGCTCGCAGTACGACTTCACCCTCTGCCACGTCTGGCCGCGCCCGTAACCGTCACCCGCCGCGATGTCGCGGGGAACCCTTCCCATTGAAGGGTTCCCCGCCACCGGCAACGCTTGGGGCATGCTCCCGCGCGACCCTGTTCTCATCGACGGTGCCCGCTACGCCGAGTACGCACAGACGGCCACCACCCAGGCGGCGGTCCTGCGATCCGCGGCGACCCGCGCCGAGGCGGCCGTCCGCGCCGTCGGACGCGCCACCGCCGGCGCCGCGTTCGAAAGCCCGTCGGCGAGCCGGTTCAAGCAACGCACCGGCGACATGACCGAAGACCTCCGTGCCGCCGCCGACCGGCTCACCGAACTCGCCGAGGACCTCGACCGGATGTCGAAGCACTACGGCGACCTCTACCTCGCGTGGAAGGCGGTCCAACCATGAACCCGGTCGTCCGGTACGTCTTCAACCTCGACGACCTGCACGGCCTCGCCGGCACCCTGCGCGGCGCGGCCCACGTCCTCGACGACGCCGCCGGGTCGGTGCGGGCGGCGCGGTCGGCCGTCTCCGACCTGCCCGGGATCGGCGCCGACACCGCCGCGGTGGCCGGCGGCATCGCGGTCCGGTTCGAGGCCGCGGCCCGCGGGCTGCGCGCCGACGCCGGCTGGCTCGCCGCGACGGTCGGCAAGCTCGCCGCGCTCGACGCCACCTTCTGGGCCGCGGCCGGTCTCGGCAAGGTCACCAGCGCGTTCCAGGGCGACCGCGCGCTGCGCCGACGGTACGGACGCGACGCCGCCGCCCGGCGGCTGGGCAACATCACCCGCACCGGCGTCGACCTGTTCGGCGAGGACGTGACCGGTTCGAAGCTGCCGCAGCAGGCGATGCGCTACTACCAGGGGCTCAAGCACTTCAAGGCGGTCGACCGGGCACTGTGGCAGCTACGCTACCCGCTCGCCTGGCACGCGACGGCCGCCGCCGACGCGCTGCGTCATGCCGCCCGGCGCGCCGGGGTGCCGGCCGCGAAGCGACCCGACTGGATCCGGCGTCTCGCCGGCGACGGCCATGGCCTGCGCCGCCTCAGACGCGTCGGGAACTGGGCGATCCCCGGTGGCTCGGCGGCGCTGCTGCTCGAGGACGGCCGTCAGCTGTTCAACCAGAAACACACGGGCGCGCGAGGAGGCCTCGAGGTGCTGCGGGACACCACCGCGACCGTCGGCTCCGGGTTGCACCTGGCGAGCGACGTGCTCAACGTCGTCCCGGTCGCCGGTACCGTCGCCGACAAGGGCGTCGACGCCGCCGTCTTCTTCACGTTCGACGCGTCGGTGATGGCCCTGGACGCCGTCGACTTCGTCGGCTTCGAACACGGCGACGACGTGGTGCACGCCGTCGGCGACGCGGCCGGCGAGGTCAAGGACTTCGTGGGCGGCATCCTGTGAACGGCCCTGTCACGCCGCCGGCGCTGCTCGCCACCGCCGATGAGCTGGACGCCCTCGCCTACGGCCTCGCCGGTGCCGGGTTTCCCGGGGTCGGGCCGACACTGGTCGCCGCCGCCCCGCCGGAGCACCGGGCGGCGGTCGCCCGCCGGCTCACCGGCGCGCTGCGGATGCGTGGGATCGTCCGGTCGGACACCGGCGGCTGGCAGGTCGCCCCCGCCTACCGGGACCTCTTGGACGCCGTCCTCGACCCCGACCTGGTCGTCGGCGTCCGGGTGCGCACACCGGCCGCGTCGACGATGACGCTGGTGTCCCGTGGTCGCGGCACGGTCGTGCTGCACGAGGCCACCACCGACGGCGACCACCGGCTGCGGCATTCCCCCACCGACCTGCCCACCGCCGTGCGGCACCTGCTCGCCGCCCCGACCTGGCCACCCTGCGGCACCGGCGCGGAACGGCTGACCCGGACCGGACTGCGCCGGCGCATCGACCAAGGCCCCACGACGCCGTTCACGCACGCCGTCACCGGCTGCCGGTACGCCGCCCGGGTCACACCGTTCGGCGGCGCCGGCGACGGCACATACCACGCCGCTTCAGCCGTGCTGCTCGCCGCCGAGACCGGTCCACTGTGGACCGTCGAGGTCCACGACGACGACCTGGTGATCGCCGAACCCGTCGACGACATCGCCGACTGGCTCCGGCACCTCCTCCGCGAACCTGTCCCCGCCCGCTCGAACCGAGGCTGACATGGCGCTGACCCCACCCCACGAACTCGACGACCTCGCCACCGCACTCGACCGGCACGCCGGCGAGCTGGACCGGGTCCGCGACGAGCTCCGGCACGCCGTCCACGACACCCGCGGCGGGTGGGAGGGGCTCGTCGCCGACCGCTTCCGGGCCCACCTCGACGGCCGGCACCGGCAGCACCACCTCGCGCAGGCCGCCGACCGGCTCCGCGACACCGCACGGCTCGCCCGGCTGGCCGCCGACGAGCAACGCGACCGGCTGGCCACCGCCCAGACCGGCGGGACCCCGGCACCATGACGGTCCACCCCGCGCCGGCCAAGCTGACCCTCACCCTCGACGAGCTGCGCGCCCTCGCCCGGCTCGCCGGCTACTGGCTGCCCGCCGACGTCACCGACGACGACGACGCGGACATGCGCATCGACCTGGCGGCGGTGCGAGGTCTCGCCGCGCGTGGACTCCTGCCCGGCGAGGAGCCGCTCGCCGGTGCCCTCGAACCGCTGACCGGGCCTCGCACCGCGGTGGAGATCGACGCCGACGAGGCCGGAACCCGGCGCTGGTACGCGGCTTCCGGCGACACGTCCACCACCGTCCTGGCCGGCCGTCACGACGGGCTCGTGGACGTGGGGCTCCTCGACGGGTCGCCGGCGGCGGTCGTGCCGCGGCTGCTGCTGTTGCCCGACGCCCACGTCGACACGACCGGGTTCGACGTCGACGCCGACGCCTTGGCGGAGGCCGACGAGCTGGTGGCCGCCGGCGCGGACGGCGCCGCGCTGGACGTCCTGCGCCGCGCCGGGGTGCCTGCGGGGCCGGCGACGAGGTGGCTGCGCGCGATCACCGGCCGGCGGTTCGCCGCCGCGGTCCGGGTCGCCCACCACGACGCGGCAACGGGCCGGTTCGTCGCCGACGAACTGCGGTGGCTCGTCGCCGGCGACGGGACCGGCTGGCAGGTCACCACCATCCACAGTGGACGCCATCGGGTCGCCCCGGCCGACCCCGGCGACGTCCGCGAAGCCCTCGACCACCTGCTGTCCTGGAGTGCCTCATGCCGAGTGCCCTGAGCCGGTTCATGGCCGCGATCCGCTCGGTCAAGTCCGGCGGCGACTACCACATCGCCGGCCCGCCGACCCCGTACGGCCGCGCGAGCGGCGCGTACCAGTTCATCGACTCGACCTGGAACAACTTCAAGGGCTACCCGACCGCGAGGAGCGCCCCGCCGGCCGTCCAGGACCAGAAGGCGGCGCAGCTCATGTCGTCCTACCACCGGGAGTTCGGCCGCTGGGACCTGGTGGCCGTGGCCTGGCACGCGGGCGAGGGCACCGCCCGCCGGGTCGCGCACGACCCGTCCTACCTCAACCGGCTCAGCGACGGGTATCTGCCGACGTCGGCGTACGTGCAGCGGGTGCTGCACCGGGCCGGCCTGCCGCCGGCCGGCGGTAAGCCGGGGGGTGGCGGCAGTGGCGGCGGCAGTGGCGGCGGTGGCGGTGGCGCGGTCCTTCCGATGCGGCCCTGGCAGGTGCCGCGCAACATCGCCGGCAAGCACGGCCGCATCGTCATCGACCCGCCGCTGCTGTCCCGGCTCGCCCGGCAGCTCACCGACAACCTGGCGACCGTCGACTCGGTGTACCACCGCACGAAGCGCGCCACCGCCGACGTCCACCGGATGCGGTTCGCCGACCCGGCGACCGGCCGTCGCCTGCACGCCGCCCTCGACGACGTCCTCGACGGCCGGCACGGACTCAGGCTCGTCCCCGGCTACCTGAGCCGCGACGTCGGATACCTCCTGGAGGCCCGCGACCGGGCACTGCGCGCCGACAGCGACAACCGGCACGAACGGCGCGGGGTCGAGCGCCTGATCGCCTCGCTGGCCGCCCGGCACGGCACCGGTACCCGCAGGAACGTCGCCCACCTGCTCCGCGACCTGTACCGGCGGGACAGCGCCCACACCCGCCGGCACCTCCCGACTTCCCCGGCGTCGTCACCGTCCGCGCCCCGGCGGCACGGGTTGTCGAACGTCAAGCTCGGACACGCCTGGGGCGGCAGCAAGTCGATCTTCGACCAGTTCGTCACGCCGTTCCTGGGCAAGGAGGGACTCACCGCCGGGTCGCAGAAACGACCGACCGACTCCGTCCCCGGCCCCGCCACCTCGGACCACTTCGTCGGCAGCAGATCCTCCTACGCGATCGACTACCCGACCTTCTCCGGCGAGGACGAGGCCCGCGCCCTGGCCCGGGCGATGGGCAACCGCTCCTGGCAGCCGAACAGCTACGACTCGTTCGTGGTCAAGGTCGATGGGGCACAGTTCCGCGTGCAGATCCTGTGGGGCGCCCGCATCGATCACGCCGACCACGTCCACGTGGGCATCCACCGCCTGTGAGCAGAAACGACGGCCGTCCGGGCCGCGTCTCAGCTGTACACGTCGCCGCAGTACTGGGATGAAGAACGCGTTGGACGTGTTGGTGGCACACCGTCAGGTCGGCACAGCCAGCCGGACCTGCCGCTTGCGGCGGTACATCTCGGCGTCGGCCCGGCGCAGCAGCGCGTCGGCGTCGGCCGGAGTGCCGGTGGCGACGCCGATGCTGGCGCCGACGTGCGCGACGGTGCCGGGCAGGTGGCACGGGCGGGTGACGGCGGCGCCGATCGAGGCGGCGCGGTGGTGCGCCGCGTCGGCGTCGACGCCCGGCAGGAGCAAGGCGAACTCGTCGCCGCCGAGGCGGGCGACCAGCGCGTCCGGGCCGGCGGCCGCCTCGAGGCGGCGGGCGACCTCGACGAGGAGCGCGTCGCCGGCGTGGTGGCCGTGGACGTCGTTGACCTGTTTGAAGCCGTCGAGGTCGATGACCAGGACGCTCAGCTGGGCGGCGGTGTCGATCGCCGCGAGCCGCTCGGTCAGCAGCGCGCGGTTGGCCAGGCCGGTCAGGGCGTCGTGCGTCGCCTGGTGGCGCAGCGCGTCGTGCAGTCGCTGCAGTTCGAGCATGCTGCGGTCGAGGTCGGTGAGCAGCCGGTCGTTGTCCTGGAACGCGATCAGCTGGCGGGTGAGGACCACGGCGGTGATCAGCACGACGCCGACCGCGACGCCCCACGTGCGTGCGTCCGCCCCGGCGACGTACAGGGCGACGATCGCGAGCAGTTCGGTGGCGGCGACGGCGACGTACGGCATGACACTGAACCGGCGCTGCCGCGCCTCGGCGGGTCCGGCCGGGCAGCGCTGCTGGATCCCCTGCACGCGCAGGCTCGCCACGGTGAGGATGCACGGCAGCAGCGACGCGACCGCCTCGATCCGCGCATCGGCGGCCCCGGTCAGGACCGCGGCGACGGAGGTGCCCACGGCCGTGCCGCCGACCCCGACACAGCCGGCGATGCCTGCCTGCCGCGTGAAGGGGGCGGTGCCGCTGAGGATCAGCTTGAGCACGCCCAGCACGATCACCAGCATGACCACGGCGCCGGCCGCGGCGGCCAGCCGGTCCCCCAGGCGTGGGCTGTCCAGTTCGGCGCCGATCGAGAAGTACCAGAGGAAGACGGCGACACCGATCAGCACCGCGCCCGCGTCGAGCCACAGCCGCATCCGCTGCCGCCCGGCATCACCGAGCGGGTGACGCAGCATCACCACCGCCATCACCGTCATCGCGCACACGACGCACAACGACTGCACGATGCTCACCGCGGCGCCGGGGTCGGCGACCATCACGACGGTCTGCGTCCCGTCCCCGACGGCGCACAGCAGACCGGCCACCGCCATCGCCCGCCAGAACCGGCGCTGGTGCCGGTCCGTGCCGCCGTGCGCCCGCAGCCGGCGGGCGAACACCACGATCGACACGTCGAGCGCCGCCTGGATCCCCCAGGAGACGGCGCCGCCGCCCGGCCCGGCGAGGAACCACACCGGCACGATCAGGGCCAGCCCGGCGAAGCCGAGCAGCACCGGGTCACGCAGGAGCTCACCGACCGGGGACCGTTGCGCCATGCCCGCCCAGTCGGCCGGCGGCACGACGACCTGAGCCCGGCGGGCGGACCGCTCCAGCCGTCAGCGGTACTGCAACCGATCCGCACTGGAAACGCTCGTCACCAGGCGAAGCGCTCGCGGTGCAGGCGCGGGGCGGGGACGCCGACGCGGCGTGCGGCGCGCAGGACGGCGGCGGTCCACGGGTCGGGGCCGCAGACGAAGACGTCGTGGTCGGCCAGGTCCGGGGCCAGGGAGCGCAGCGCCGCGATGTCGTCGTAGTCGGCGTACACCACCGGCAGCCACGACCCGGGCGCCGCGCGCGGGCCGACGAGCGGGACCAGGCGGACGCCGCGCTCCCGGGCCAGCCACTCCAGTTCGGGCAGGAACGCCACGTCCTGCGGGTGGCGGGTGCGGTACACCAGGGTCGCCTGGCCGTGGCCGTACGGCAGGTCCCACAGCAGCGCCAGCAACGGGGTGACGCCGACGCCGCAGCCGAACATGGTGACCGAGCCGCCGCGGTACGTGTCGGCGGTCATCCGCCCGTACGGGCCCTCGATGACGACCTTCGTGCCGGGGCGCAGGTCGGCGACCCGGGCCGTGGCCTCGCCGACCGTCTTCACGGTGATGCGGAGGCGGTCGGCGCGGGGCGGGCCGGACAGGGAGTACGGGTTGCCGCGCCAGCCGCCCTCGCCGTCCAGGAACCGCCACACGAAGAACTGGCCCGCGCGGGCGGGGAGGCGATCCAGGCGGCGACCGCGCAGGTAGACCGAGACCAGGCCGGGGGCCTCCTCGACGACCCGGTCGACGCGCAGCCGGTGGCGCAGGGTGCGCCACACCGGCATGCCGAGGCGGAACACGACGGTCGAGCCGGCGGCCGCGCCGTACATCGTCCACCAGAACACCGACGCGAGCGGCGTGCCGAAGTCGCTGCCCAGCCACAGCTCGTGCGGCACCGCGAGGGCGATGCCGGCGTACGCGTACAGGTGCAGCAGATGCCAGGTGGCGTAGCGCAGGCGGCGGCGGACCGGACGCAGCGACGTCGCCGCCACCAGCACGAGGGCGAGCAGGCCCAGGGTCGCGGGGACCATGCCGCGGTACCCGGTGACGAGCGCCCACAGCTGCCCGGCGCTCTCGACGTGCGACACGAGCGCCAGGACCACGTGGGCGAACAGCAGCGCGAAGGACGCGGTGCCCGTCCAGCGGTGCCAGCGGCCGAGGGTGTCCTGACCGAAGGCGCGTTCGAGCCACGGGATGCGGGCCGTGCCGAGCACCTGCAACAGCAGCAGGTCGGTGGACCACAGCGCGGCGAGGCGGCCGGCGGCGGCCGGCCCTGGCGCGGACGTGGGCAGGCCGAGCACCCACAGCACGGTCGCGACGGCCAGGCTGGACGCCGCGAAGAGCTTCGCCGCGGTTCGCACAACGCACCCCACTGGGCATGAGGAACGGCCCCGCCTCTGGGGCGGGGCCGTTCGGAGGGACGAGGTCAGCCGCCGGTGAAGGACGGGGTGGTGCCGCACTTCGCCTTCGCGTTGAGGCAGACCTTCACGAGGGGGCCGAGGTTCTCCGGCTTCCAGGCGTTCATGAAGTCGCCGTGCATCGACGAGGCCATCCCCGACGACAGCGCGAGGCCGTCGCCGCCGAGGGACTCGTAGTTCACCATGAACGACAGGTTCGGGATGGCGACCGGGTAGTCGCCCTGGCACTTGCCGTTCTTCGCACCGCCCATGTGCGACTTGTGATCGGGCGAATCGATGTGCTTGCCGTCCCAGCAGTCCTGGAAGGTCAGCTGGAAGATGAGGTTCCCGCCGGGGGCGCAGACCGGCCAGTTGCCGTCGGCGCTGCGGCCGACCTCGGCGCTGCCGGCGCACCAGAACTGGCCCGGGGCGCCCTTCTGCGTGGCGACCTGACGCTTGGCGTCGCCGTGGACCATGACCAGGCCGGGCGGGAACGGCACCGTCGCCGACGGGTCGGGCAGCCGCGAGCCGTAGTACACCCGGAAGCTCTTCATCTTGACCGGCTGCCCGTTCTTGAGCAGCTGGGGCACCCAGTAGGCGCTGTTGTCGCCCGGGGCGTTGCAGTTGGTCTTGCGGGCGAAGAGGTCGGCCGGCTTGGTGGTGGCGTCGACGGTCGGGCCGAAGAACGTGTGCATGTGCGACGCGCCGGGCAGGCCGGGCAGCACGATCGGGTCGTCCTTGGCTTCGTTCGACACCGCACAGTCCGTGTGGAACTCCGCGACCCGGGTGGTGCCCGCCGGCACCGGCAGCTGCTGGAGCTGGTTGAACGCGGCCAGCTCCGCCTGCCACTTGGCCTGGTCGACGTCGACCCAGCCGCCGGCCGGGGCGGAGCCGGTCGGTGAGGTGGTGGGCGAGGTGCCGCCGGTCGGGGCGGCGCTGCTCGGCGGGGGCGGCGCGACCGTGGCGGTCGCCGGCGGGCGCGTGCCGGAGCCGAGCGCGAACCAGTTGACGTTCACGAAGTCGCTCTTCTGGTCGCTCTTCATCACGGCGACCAGGGTCTGCGGGCCGGACGGGACGCGCGCCGCGGTGGCGTTGACGGTCGTCCACTTCTGCCAGCCGCCGGTGTACGCGACCGGGAACGTCGCGACGAGCTCGCCCGCCGGCGAGCCGAGGTGCAGCTCGATCGAGCCGCCGGCCCGGTTGTTGGCCGCGATCCGGGCGCTCAGCTGGGCGCCGACGGTCACGTTGTCGTACTGCAGCCAGTCGCCGGCGGCGAGCCACCCGATGTTCTTGCCGCCGCCGCTGTCGGCGGTGTTCTCGGTCCGTGCCCCGTTCTGGGCCGACCAGGTCTCCGCCTCGATCCTGCCGGGCGCTGCCTCGTCGGCGTTCGCGGTCGCCAGGTAGGCCCCGCTCACACCGACCGCCGACACGACCGTCGCGGCGATGAGGATGTTGCGGGCCCGGCGTCTTCCTCGCGGGTTCTGGGAATAGTTGCGCATGCGTCTGTCTCCGCCGTCCTGGGCTGACGTCGTGGATTCCGTGCGGTCAGCAAGTTACCAGCTCAGAGGCTTATTTCAAGTCGCAAAGGAACTCTTAGAAATACGTATTCCCAGCGCTGCTGGCCCGGTCGCTGACCCTACTCGATTACGCTTTTCCGGCTTAAGTTTGGCTTAAAGACGTTCGGGAGTCGGACGGTGACCTTCCGCAGGCGGCGCGGTGGTGGGCGACAAGTTTTTGCCCACTGATCGCGCACAAGGCAGGCCTAGCGTGCGGGGAGACCGGCGTCGACGGTCTTTGACGGACAACGAAGGAGCGCAGCGATGAGCACGCCTGTCGTCTTCATCCACGGACTGTGGTTGCACGCATCGTCCTGGCAGCCGTGGGTCGAGCTGTTCCGGGCGGAAGGCTATGCGCCGGTCGCCCCGGGATGGCCGGGTGAGCCGGGAACCGTCGCCGAGGCGCGGGAGCATCCGGAGGCGGTCGCCGACCACGGCATCGACGACGTCGTCGAGCACTACGCGAAGGTGATCGCGGGCCTGCCGGCGAAGCCGATCCTGATCGGGCACTCGTTCGGTGGCATGATCGCGCAGAAGCTCCTCGGCCAGGATCTCGCCGCCGCGGCGGTGGCTGTCGACGCGGCGCAGATCAAGGGAGTGCTGCCGCTGCCGCTGTCGGCGTTGCGGGCGACGCTGCCGGTGTTCCGGAACCCGGCGAACAAGCACCGGGCGGTGTCGTTGACGGCGCAGCAGTTCCGGTTCGCGTTCGGCAACGCCGTCACCGAGCAGGAGTCGCAGGAGCTGTTTGACCGGTGGGCGGTCCCGGCACCGGGCAAGCCGCTGTTCGAGGCGGCCGCGGCGAACTTCGACCCGCACTCCCCCGCCAAGGTGGACACGGCCAACGAGCTGCGGGGTCCGCTGCTGCTCATCACGGGCGGGCGGGACCACACGGTGCCGGAGTCGGTGACCCGGGCGACCCTCAAGCAGTACCGGCACTCCCACGCGGTCACCGACCTCCTCGACTTCCCCGACCGCGCCCACTCGCTGACGATCGACAGCGGTTGGCGGGCGGTCGCCGACGAGAGCCTGGCATGGCTGCGGCGCAACGGGCTCTGAGGTGACGCGGGACTGACCGGCCGGCGCGACCGTCGTCCCGTGCGGGAACCAGAAAGGAACACACCATGGATCTGCATCTTTCGGGCAAGACCGCGGTGGTCACCGGCGCCAGCAAAGGCATCGGTCTGGCCGTCACCCAGGCCCTGGCCGCTGAGGGGGTCCGGGTCGTGGCGGGGGCCAGGACCGCCGGACCCGACCTCACGCAGCTGAGCGGTAGCGCCGACGTGCGGGTCGTCGAGGTCGACCTGAGCACCGCGGACGGACCGGCCGGTCTCGTCGACACCGCCGTGACCGCGTTCGGCGGGCTCGACATCCTGGTCAACAACGTCGGTGCGGTGCGGCCACGCACGGCCGGGTTCCTGGCCGTCACCGACGAGGAGTGGACGGCGACGCTGACGCTGAACCTCCTCGCCGCGGTCCGCACGACCCGGGCGGCGCTGCCGCACCTGCTGGCCGGCGGCGCGGGCAGCATCGTCACGGTCGGGTCGGTCAACGCCACGCTGCCCGATCCGCTCGTCATCGACTACAGCGCCGCGAAGGCCGCCCTGGCCAGCTTCTCCAAGTCGCTGTCGAAGGAGTTCGGAGGGCGTGGGGTCCGGGCCAACACGGTCAGCCCCGGGCCGGTGAGCACCGGGTTGTGGCTCGGCGACGACGGGGTCGCGGCAACCGTCGCCCGCTCGCTGGGCGGCGGTGACCCCGGCGCGGTCGCCGACCGGGCCGCCGGCGAGTCCGTCACCGGCCGGTTCACCCGCCCGCAGGAGGTCGCCGATCTGGTGCTGCTGCTGGCCAGTGACCGCACCGCGAACGTCACCGGTGCCGACTTCGCCGTCGACGGCGGCCTGGTCAGCACGTTGTAGGTCAGCGGCCGGCCTGGACGTGGACGAGGCCGGCCAGCTGGGCTCGCGAGGTGATCTCCAGTTTCGGGAAGATGCGGTGCAGGTGTGAGCTGACGGTGCGGTGCGACAGGTACAGCCGTTCGCCGATCTCGCGGTTCGTCATGCCTTCCGCGGCGAGCTGCGCGATCTGCAGCTCCTGCGCGGTGAGCCGGCCACGGGCGTCGACGCCGCGCCTGCGGCTGGTCTCACCGGCGGCGCGCAGCTCCTGCCGCGCCTGCTCCTCCCACGGGACGGTGCCCAGGGTGTGGAACGTGTCCATCGCCGTGCGCAGCAGGGCGCGGGACTCGGCGACCCGGCGCTGGCGGCGCAGCCAGCGTCCGTAGGCGAGCTGCAGCCGGGCCCGGGCGAACGGCCAGCGTCCGACGTCGACCTGCAACGCGGCCTGGAACAGCGCCTCGGCGTCGGTGTCGCCGGCGAGGACCGCGCGGGCGTGCCGCAGCCCACCGTGCAGGGCCGGTGACGGTGTCTGCAGCGCGAACGTCTCGAGCTCGGCGACGATCCCGGCGACGGCGCCGGCCTGACCGCTGTGCACGGCGGCGTCGGCGAGCTCGGCCAGGGCGAAGCAGCGCAGCGCCGGATGGAACGAGGGGTCGACCGGGTCGTGCATCCGGCGGAACTGCTCGAACGCGTCGGCGTAGCGCCCGGCGCCGAGCGCGGCGAGCCCCCGGGCGAGCCGCGCGGTGGCGAGGACCGGCCGGACCCGGCCGGACATGGCGCCCTGCTCGGCGGCACCGGCAAGGGCCTGAGCGCCCGGCTCGTCGCCGCGCAGGGCGGCGAGGACGGCAGCGGTCGCCTGGCCGATGCCGACGAACAGCGGCTGCGACGTCTCCCGGGCCAGGCGGGTGCACTCCTCGGCGGCCGGGATGCCGACGTTGAGGTAGGCGAGGTGGGCGGCGCTCCACGCCTGCGCCCCCGACGCCCGCGCGACGAGCCCGAGGCGGCCCTGCGCCCGCAACGCCGGCAGCGCCGCGGTGCAGCAGGACTCGGCGAGGTCGAACGCACCGACCAGGACCGCGGCGCTGCCGACCAGGCGGAGCGCCTCGGCGTTGCCGGCGGCCCGCTCCGCGCCGCGGCGAAGGCTGTCGATCACCGCGGCGCCGCGTTCGATCGGTGCCGCGAACGCGAGGATCGCCAACAGGTCCGGGTCGTCGGCGGGGATCGGCAGTGCTTCGGCGACGCTGACGAGCCGGTGCCTGCTCGGCAGGTCCGCCTCGGTCCAGAATGATCGCAGCGCCGCGCCGTTGAGCAGCCGGAGCGCGACGTCGACGTGACCGTCGGCGGCGACCCGTTCAGCGACGTCGGCGACCCGTGCCGGTTGGCGGTGCTCGTCGCGGAGCCCGTCGCCGAAGCTGGCCTCGATCCACAGCAGCTGGGCCCGTTGCCATGAGGACAGCTCGACGGTTGCGGCGTCGCGCAGCAGCCGGTGGACCACGTCCTGCCGGCCGAGCTCGACGGCGGCCTCGGCGGCGCGCAGCAGCCGGGCGGCCCGCCGGACCGGGTCGTCGGTGAGTTGGGCGGAGCGTTCGAGGGCGGTCAGCGCCGCGACGGCCGCGCCGCGACGGCGGGCCGCGGCGGCGATCTGCTCGAGGTCGGCCGCGACGTCCTCGTCCGGTCCGTGGCTGGACGAGGCCCGGTGCCAGCCGCTGCGGTCGTGCTGGCCCGCGAGGACCTGGGCCAGTGCGGCGTGCGCGGCGTGCCGTTGCTGGAGGTCGGCGTGCTGGTGGATCGCCGAGCGCATCAGCGGGTGCCGGAACCGGATGCGGTCACCGTCGATGTCGACCAGCGACGCCGCGACGGCCGGCGGCAGGTCGCCGACCGTGACGGCGGTGCCGGCGACGAGCGTCGCCGCGGCGAGGGTCTCCGAAAGGGCGTCGCCGTCGTTGGTCGCGGCGACGAGCAGCAGGGTCCGGGTCGCCGCGGGAAGCTGGACCGCCCTGGCCGCGAACGCCTCCTGCAGCCGGTCGGTGAGCGGGCGCAGGGCCGCGGTCGCCGGGCCGGGCGGTCCGGACGCCGCGGTGTGCCCGGCGGTGATCGTGGACAGCTCGACCAGGGCGAGGGGGTTGCCGGCGGCATCCAGCAGCAGCTGCCGTCGCACGCCGGCCGGCAGGTCGGCGGCGTGCGCGTCGAGCACGGCAGCGGCGGCGGTCTCGTCGAGCCGGTCCAGGCGCAGCTGCGGCAGGTCGGCGCCGAAGGACGTGGGGAAGCCGTCGCGAACGGCGGCCAGCAGCAGCACCGGGTCCGCGTCGAGGCGCCGTGCGACGAACCCGAGGACCTCCGCGGTGGCCGGGTCCAGCCAGTGCGCGTCCTCCACGACGAGCAGGGCGGCGGGTCCTGTGGCGGCGTCGGCGAGGATGTTGAGCACGGCGAGCGCGACGAGGAACAGGTCGGGGGTGGCCACGTCTGCCATGCCGAACGCGCCGTGCACCGCGTCGCGCTGCGGGCCGGGCAGCGCCTCCGCGCGGGCCAGGACGGGGCGCAGCAACTTGTGCAGGCCCGCGAACGGCACCCTGGCCTCCGCCTCGACGCCGGCGGTGGTGAGGACCAGCATCCCGCCGGTGGCGGCGACCCGGCGGGCCTCCGTCAGCAGCCGGGTCTTGCCGATGCCGGCCTCGCCGCGCAGCACCAGCGCGCCGCCGCGCTCGCGGACACCGTGCAGCAACGTGGTCAGCTGCCGTAGTTCGGCGTCGCGGCCGTACAGGTGCTCGCCTGGCATACCGAAGGTCACCCGTCCAGGTCGGCCCGCCCGTGTCGGTCCTGAGGGTACACATGCCGGCACGGTCGGTTCGAGGAGCGCTCCCACGTGTGCGAAGATGCTCCCGGCGTGGGCAGAAGATCAACTGGGCTGGTTCCGGTCCGGAACGGGGGAAGGGTGCCTCCGACCGCCGAAGGACGTCCGGTTCCGCCGCTGCTCGGCCGGCAGGAGGAGTGCGCCGCCCTCGACGCCCTGCTGGGCACGGTCCGCGACGGCCTGAGCGGCGCGCTGGTGCTGGTCGGGGAGCCGGGCATCGGCAAGACCCGGCTGCTGGACTTCGCGGCCGCACAGGCGTCGGACGTCCTGGTCGCCAGGGTGGTCGGCATGGAGGCGGAGACGCAGCTCGGGTTCGCCGGGCTGCACCGGCTGCTCCTGCCGTTCCTCGACCGGACGCCGGCGCTACCCGCCCCGCAGCGTGCCGCGCTCGGCGCCGCGTTCGGGCTGGTCGCCGGCCCGCCACCGGACCGAGTCCTGGTCGGGCTGGCCGCGCTCACCCTGCTGTCGGACGTCGCCGTCGAGCGGCCGCTGCTGTGCCTGGTCGACGACGTGCACTGGCTGGACCGCGAGACGGTGGAGGTGCTGGCGTTCATCGGGCACCGGTTGCAGGCCGACGGCATCGGCATGGTGCTGGGCACCCGCGACGAACAGCCGGTCGGGCAGGTCCTCGCCGGGCTACCGGTGCTCGCGCTGCACGGCCTCGCGGCGCCGGACGCGCGGCGGTTGCTGCTGGAGACGGGCGGCACCGTCGCCCCCGGCGCCGTCGAGCGGGTCATCGAGGAGACCGGCGGCAACCCGCTGGCGTTGCTGGAGCTCGGCGGTGAACAGATCACCGGTCCGCTCTCGCCGGCGCCGCTGCCGGTCGGGCCGAGGATGGAGGCGCACTTCCTGCGCCGGGTCCGGACGCTGCCGGCGGACACGCAGACGCTGCTGCTGCTCATCTCGGCCGCCTCGACCGGTGACCCCGGCGAGCTGTGGCAGGCCGCCACCGACCTCGGCGTGGAACTCGACGCCGCGGAAGCCGCGGTGGCCGCCGGAATTCTGACCCGGCGGGACCGGCTGGCGTTCCGGCACCCGCTGATCCGCTCCGCCGTCTACGGCGGCGCCGTGGCAGGTGTCGGACCGCTCCCCTGTCACCGATCGGCTGGTCGAGGCCTGCACGGTCCGGATCACCGAAGGGCATGCGCGGGCGCTTCCGCTGATGCGCGCGGCCGTCGCGGCACTGTGCACCGACGACCTCGTGCAGGCGGGCATGCCGATCTCGTTCGTGGGGTGCTTCGCGGCCGAGGAGTCCTGGGACGACCGGGGGTTCCGGGCGGTGGCCGAGCGGATCCTGACGCTGAGCCGCGAGCGTGGCGGGCTGCACGCCGTCAATGACACGCTCAAGGCACCGACAAGCGATCGCCCGGCTGAACGAGACACTGATCGTCACCGAGCTCGCCCGCGCCCACCTGCTCTACGGCGAGTGGCTGCGCCGCCGCAAGCGCCGCGCCGACGCCCGGGTGCAGCTGCGCACCGCCTACGACATGTTCACCGCCATGGGCGCGGCCGGTTTCGCGGAACGGACCAGGGTGGAGCTGCTCGCCACCGGCGAGCAGGCCCGCCGGCGCGACCCGCGGACCGAGCACGACCTCACCCCGCAGGAGCGGCAGGTGGCAGGTCTGGCCGCCGACGGTGTCACCAACGCCGAGATCGCCACCCGGTTGTACATCACCGCCTCGACCGTGGAGTACCACCTCAACAAGGTGTTCCGGAAGCTCGGTGTCACGTCCCGCCGGCAGCTCGGCGCCGCGCTGCGCACCGACACCTGACCCCAGCGGGCGCCCGCCGTCGACACCCCAGCGGGCGCCGCCCGTCAACGACTGGGGTGTGACCCCGATGCGAGCGGTCACGCCCCGGTGGTTTCGTGACGTCACCACCGTTTCGCCGTTGCGGAAGGACGTCATGACCGGACCCCCTGTGCTGTTCATCCACGGTCCCTGGCTGCACGCCAGCTCGTGGGGCCCGTGGATCGAGCTGTTCGGCGCGGCGGGCCATCGGGCGTCCGCGCCGGGCTGGCCAGGGCATGCCGACACCGTGCAGGACGCCCGCGACAACCCCGAGAGCATCGCCGACCACGGCATCGACGACATCGTGGAGCACTACACCACCCTGATCGCCGCGCTGCCGGACCTGCCCGTCCTGGTCGGGCACTCCCTCGGCGGGTTCATCGCCGAACGGCTGCTCAGGCAGGACCTCGCGGCCGCCGCCGCCGCCGTCGCCGTCGACGCCGCACGGATCACGGACATGCCGCCGGCACTGCCGCTGTTCAGGAACCCGGCCAACCGCCGCAAGGCGGTGTCGCTGACCGCTGAGCAGTTCCGGTCCGTCTTCGGCGGCGCCGTCAGCGCGCAGGAGTCGGCCGAGTTGTACGACCGCTGGAGCATCCCGGCTCCCTGCAGGCCGCTGTTCGAGGCCACCGCCGCCGGCTTCGACCCGCACCGCTCCGCGAACGGGGACCCGGCCGACCCTCCGCGTGGCCCGTTGCTGCTGATCACCGGTGACGGGCAGCACCGTGCCCCGGCGACCCGGGCGACCGACGTCGTCGCGTTCCCCGACCGCGGCCACTGCCTGACCATCGACAGCCGCTGGCGGGCGGTCGCCGACGCCGCCCTGACGTGGCTGCGGGACCGATCCCTGTCATCGCCGCACACGGAGCCGCACACAGAGAGGAGCTGACGATGTCGGACGTCAACGAACCGAACTTCGCCGTCATGCCACGTACCGTCATCTGACACAAGCGACGCCCGCCGCCGGGGCTCTACCGTCCGGTCATGGCCAACATGTGGTTCACCGTCCTGGGGCCGGTCCGGGTCTGGCGGTCCGACGCAGAGGTCGACCTCGGCGCCCCGCAGCAGCGGTCCGTGCTCGCGGTGCTGCTGGCCCGGGCCGGGCAGCCGGTCGGGCTGGCGGAGATCGTCGACGTCCTGTGGGGCTCGGACCCGCCGGCGTCGGCCGTCAACGCGGTGCACCGCAGCGTCGGGATGCTCCGCCGGGCCCTGGAGCCGGACCTGGCGACCCGCAGCGCGGGCCGCTGGCTGACCCGTGCCGGCGGCGGGTACCGGCTCGACGGCGACGCCGACACGGTGGACCTGCTCCGGTTCCGGCGGTTGCTCGCGCAGGCCAGAGCCGCCGGCGACGCGGGGTCCCGGGCCGCGCTGTTCGGGCAGGCGCTGGACCTCTGGCAGGGGCCCGCGGCCGGCACCGTCGCCGCCGAGATCCGCGGGCTGCCGATCTTCGCCGCGCTGGACCGAGAGTACGAGGCCACGGCCCGTGAGGCGGCCGACGCCGCGCTCGCCGCGGGGGCACCGGCGGTGGTGCTGCGGGCCGTGGAGGCCGCCGCCGACCGGGCCCCGCTGGACGAGGCGTTGCAGGCACGACTCATGCTGTTGCTCGCCGCGACCAGCCAGCAGGCGGCGGCGCTGCGCCGCTACGACACCGTCCGGGCCCGTCTGCGCGACGACCTCGGCCTCGACCCCGGTGCCGAGGTGGCCGCCGCACGCGACCGGGTCCTGCGCCCGACCGCGCCGGACCTGTCAGCCGTGCCGGCGCCGACCGTGCCGGCGACCCCGCGGGTCGCCCAGCTGCCACTGGACCCGGCCACCTTCACCGGCCGCCGCGCCGAGCTGACCGCCGCCCTGGCCCTGCTGCCCGGCGACGCGTCCCCGGCCTCGGTCGTGATCGGCTCGATCAGTGGCATGGCCGGCATCGGCAAGACCACCCTTGCGGTGCACTGGGCGCACCGGGTCGCCGGCCGCTACCCCGACGGCCAGCTGTACGTCGACCTGCACGGCTTCTCCCCCACCGGGCAGGTGATGGACCCGTCCGAGGCCCTGGCCCGATTCCTGGAGGCGCTCGGCGTCCAGCCGCACCGGATCCCGGCGAGCCTCGATGCCCGCGCCGCGCTGTACCGCAGCGAACTGGCCGGCCGGCGTATGCTGGTGCTGCTCGACAATGCCCGCGACACCACCCAGGTCCGCCCGTTGCTGCCCGGCACGGCCGGCTGCCTCGTGCTGGTGACGAGCCGCGACCGGCTCGCCGGGCTCATCGCCTCCGACGGCGCCACCCCGATCCCGCTCGGCCTGTTCTCGCCCGACGAAGGCCGCCAGCTGCTGGTGCACCGGCTCGGCGCCGCACGGGTCGACGCCGACCCCCGGGCCGTCGACGAGATCGTGGGCCGGTGCGCCGGGCTGCCGCTCGCCCTGGCCATCGTCGCCGCCCGCGCCGCCACGGACCCGCACCTGCCGATGGGGGTCCTGGCCACGGAGCTGCGCGACGAGGGCGGCCGGCTGGACACGCTCACCACCGGCGACCCGGACAGCGACGTCCGGACGGTGTTCTCCTGGTCGTACCGTGCGCTCAACGCCGACGCGGCACGACTGTTCCGGCTGCTCGGTTTGCACCCCGGCACGGACGTGCCGGTCCTCGCCGCGGCGAGCCTCGCCGGGCTCGCGCCGGGACGGGTCAGGCCGCACCTCGGCGAGCTGGTCCGCACCGGCCTCGTCACCGAGCGCACCCCGGCCCGGTTCGCCTTTCACGACCTGGTCCGGGCGTACGCCGTGGACCTCGTCCACACCGTCGAGCCCGACGCGGAACGCGGTGCCGCCGGTGCCCGGCTGGTGGAGCACTACCTCCACACCGCGCACCGGGCCGCGCTGCTGCTGGCGCCGGGGCGGGAACCGATCGTCCTCACCGCACCCGGGCCGGGCACGACCGTCGAGCCGCTCGCCGACCAGGACCGGGCCCTGTCCTGGCTCACCGCGGAATACCGGGCGCTGCAGGCATTCGTCGCCCGCCTCGCCGCCACCGGGGCGGACGAGCTCACGTGGCAGCTGGCGTGGACGCTGGACACGTTCCAGCGCCGCCAGGGGCATGTGCACGATCTGGTCGCCAACCGCAGGACCGCGCTCGCCGCGGCACGGCGCCTGGCCGACCCGGCGGTCCTCGCCGACGCGCACCGCGACCTCGGTCACGCGCTGACCGGGGCGGGGCGTCCGGAGGAGGCGCGCACCCATCTCGCCGCCGCCCTGGACGGCTACAGCGCCCTCGGTGACCTCGCCTGCCAGGCCCACGTCGAGCGTGGCATCGGCTACTCGTACCAGGTCGGCGGCCGGTACGACCGGCTACTGCTGCACTGCCAGCGGGCCGAGAAGCTGTACCGGGCCGCCGGGCACCGGCTCGGGCTAGCCAAGGCGCTCAACGAGATCGGGTTCGCGTACACCAGGCTCGGTCAGCCCCGCCTCGGCGAGCCGCGCTGCGAGCAGGCGCTGGCGCTGTTCCGCGAGCTGGGCGACCGGCACGGCGAGGCGGCATGCCTGGACAGTCTCGGCGCCATCCACCACAGCCTGCACGATCACCCGCAGGCGGTCCGTCACTACCGGCGGGCGGTCGAGCTGTACACCAGGGAGGGCGACTCGTGCCAGGAGGCAGCGTCGCTGATCAGGCTGGGCGACGTGCACCACGACGCCGGTGACGCCGACGCCGCGGGGCTCGTCTGGCGGGTGGCGCTGCGCATCCTGCAAGGTCTGCAGTCGCCGCAGCCGGAGCTGGTCCAGCCGAGGCTGGACCAGCTGGCCGGCGGACTCAGCGCAGGAAGTCGATGAGCAGCCTGGTCATCTCGGCGGGCCGCTCCTCGTAGAGCCAGTGGCCGGAGCCCTCCACCACGGTGCCGGTGACATAGGTGGCGTTGTCCGTTCCTGTGGAGGTGGTCGCGGCGTCAGGTGGTGGCTCGGGCCGCCGACTCGATGACCGTGGTCACCACGTCCGGCCTGGACACCATCGACAGGTGCGCCGCCTTGACCTTCGTGACCTTGCTCCTGGCCCGGTCGGCCATCTGCTGCTGCAGGGCAGGGGGCAGGATGTTGTCGGCGAGGCCCAGCACGTACCAGCTCGGCAGCGCCTTCCAGGCGACGGGCCCGGAGGGCTCCAGCAGTGCGCTGAGCGTGACCGGCCGTTGCGCGGCCGCCATCGTCGCCGCGGTCGCGGCGGGCAGGTCGGCAGCGAACACCTGCGGGTAGACGGCGGTCTTGATGTACAGCTCGGCGTCGTCGGCGGGTGCCCCCGGGTACTGCACGACGTCGAACAGGGCGGCCGGGTCGCCGCCGGCCTGCAGGCCGAGCACCGACTCACCCTGGTCGGGAACGAACGCGTTGACGTACACGAGGGCCGCCACGTCAGGGTCGGACAGGGCGGCGTTGCTGATCACGGCGCCGCCGTAGGAGTGCCCGACGAGGATGACCGGTCCGGTGGTGCGCTGCTGCGGCCCGGTGCGTCACAGGTCTGGCGTGTGGCGGCCCTTGACACGTCTGCGTCCAGGACATAGCCTGCCGTCAAATTAGCAGGAAACTTAACAATTGCCGGAGGATGCCGTGCCTCGTTCCCCGCGCAGCCTGCTGCTGGCCTCCGCCACGGCCGTCGCGACCGTTGCCGCCGGCGTCGCCTGGGTGCTGGCAGGCTCCCCGGCCAGCGCCGCGGTGAGCCTCTCCGACGTCGTGCCCGCACCCGTGTCGGCGCAGCCCGCGGCCGGCGTGACCTACACGCTGCCGTCGAACGCCGCGATTCAGACCGCGGCCGGCGCCACCGACGTCGGCGACTACCTCGCCGGCATCCTCCGCCCGTCGACCGGTTACGCGCTGCCGGTCTCCACCACGACCGGCACGCCGGCAAGCGGCATCGCGCTGCTGCTGTCCGGCGCCGACCCCAGCGTGGGCACCGAGGGCTATCAGCTCGACGTGACCGCCGCCGCCGTCACGCTCCGCGCCCAGACCACGGCAGGGCTGTTTCACGGAGTACAGACGCTGCGGCAGCTGCTGCCGGCGACCGTCGAGGCGCGGACCGTCCAGAGTGGACCGTGGACGGTCACCGGGGGCCGGATCGTCGACTTCCCGCGGTACGGGTACCGCGGCGCGATGCTCGACGTGTCCCGGCACTTCTTCGCCCCCGACGTGGTGAAGCGGTACATCGACGAGATCGCGCAGTACAAGATCAATACGTTGCACCTGCACCTCTCCGACGACCAGGGCTGGCGCATCGTGATCGACGCCTGGCCGCAGCTGGCGACCGTCGGCGGCAGCACCCAGGTCGGCGGCGGCGCGGGCGGCTACTACACCAAGGCGCAGTACTCCGACCTGGTCTCCTACGCGGCGTCGCGGCAGATCACCGTCGTGCCCGAGATCGACATGCCGGGGCACACCAACGCCGCGCTCGCCTCCTACGCGCAGCTCAACTGCAACAACACGGCCCCGCCGCTCTACACCGGCACGGCCGTCGGCTTCAGCTCGCTGTGCGTCGGCAAGGAGGTCACCTACACGTTCGTGCAGCAGGTGCTCAACGAACTGGCCGCGCTCACCCCCGGGCCGTACCTGCACATCGGCGGCGACGAGGCGTCGAGCACGCCGCCGGCGGATTACACCACCTTCATGAACCGCATCCAGCCCTTCGTCGGCACCGCCGGCAAGACCGTCATGGGCTGGCACCAGATCGGGCAGGCCACCCACACGACGAACCGGGTCGCGCAGTATTGGGGAACCTCCACATCGGACGCCGACCTGAGCGCGGCGGTGAGCAAGGGCGACAAGATCCTGCTGTCGCCGGCGAACAAGGCGTACCTCGACATGAAGTACACCAACTCGACCCCGCTGGGCCAGACCTGGGCCGGCCTGATCGAGGTGCAGACCGCCTACAACTGGGACCCGGGCGCCTACCTCGCAGGCGTTCCGGCCAGCGCGATCCTCGGCGTCGAAGCTCCGATGTGGACCGAGACGATCACCAACCTCGCCGGCATCGAGTTCATGGCGTTCCCGCGGCTGCCCGCACTCGCCGAGCTGGCGTGGTCGCCGCAGTCGGCACGCAACTGGGACACCTTCAAGGTCCGGCTCGGCGCCCAGGGTCCACGGTGGACGGTCCAGGGAATCAACTTCTACAGCTCGCCGCAGGTGCCGTGGGGCACGCAGCCGACGACCCGCAGCGCGTACACCCAGATCCAGGCCGAGAGCTACACCGCGCAGTCCGGCACGCAGACCGAGACCACCACCGACACCGGCGGCGGCCAGAACGTCGGCTACGTCACGCCCGGCGACACGCTCGCCTACGACCTCGACTTCGGCGCGGCGTCGCCGGCCTCGGTCACGACCCGGCTGGCCTCCGGTGCGGGCAGCGGCACCATCCAGTACCGCCTGGACTCCGCCACCGGCCCGATCATCGCCAGCGTCCCGGTCACCTCCACCGGCGGCTGGCAGGCCTGGACCAGCACCACCACCAACCTGACCGGCACGGCCACCGGCGTGCACCGGCTGTACCTCACCTTCACCGGCACCGCGGGCACCGACTTCGTCAACCTCAACTGGCTGCAGTTCACCGCCGGCGGCCTCCCCAACGCCTACAGCGTCCGGCAGGCGGAGAGCTTCAGCAGCCAGTCCGGCACCCAGACCGAGACCACCACCGACACCGGCGGGGGCCAGAACGTCGGCTACATCACGCCCGGCGACTGGCTCGGCTACGCAGGCGTGGACTTCGGCACCCCGACCGCGGCGTCGGTGACCACGCGGCTGGCGTCCGGGGCGGGCAGCGGCACCATCCAGTACCGCCTGGACTCCGCCACCGGCCCGATCATCGCCAGCGTCCCGGTCACCTCCACCGGCGGCTGGCAGGCCTGGACCAGCACCACCACCAACCTGACCGGCACGGCCACCGGCGTCCACACCGTGTTCGTCACGTTCACCGGCACCGCGGGCGCCGACTTCGTCAACCTCAACTGGTTCCAGTTCAACCGGTAGCGCGGATTCGGCATGTCGGCGCGGACCTTGCGCCGGAAGGACTCGTCGGACACCAGCTCGGCCAGCGACACGGACGCTATCGACGGCTTCGGATGCTCGTAAACCCTTACCCGACCCCTGTCCACGATGTCCACAGTCGACAGATGACGGTCCGTGCCCACCGGATCCGACGCGCGGCCGCCCTGGGAATTCCACCGGGTAGGGGTTTACCCAGCGTAGTTCGGGGTGTGGCCGGAGCCCGGCGCCGCGTTAGCGTGCGGGCACTGGCGGGTCATGTCGGCCCGCCCGAAGCCAACCGTCCGGATGGGTTTCCGCATGTTCGCCAATGGCCTGATCAAACACATTGCAACGCACCTCGGAAGGGCCGGCTTCTTCACCGGAGCGGTCGTGCCCACCGAAGTGCTGATGACCTTCCGCGACCGCCCGGCCGGGCCGGCCCCCGGTGCGCCGCCGACCTCGGCTTCCGCCGGCTTGCGGTGAGCGTGGTGCAGTGGCTACCGCGCGACGACGGGTCGCATCACCGGACTCCAGACAGGAGTCGAACCGCCATGTCGCGGTGACCTGGACCGCGACACCGCCCCGTCGCCGCCTATTCGAAGAACTTCAGGCCGAAGCCGAGGTCCGTGGTGGGGCCGGGGACGTTGGCGCGGCGGTAGGTGACGCTGCCCCACCAGACCGCGGTGCCGGTGTACCAGTACCGGTTGGACCACGAGTACGGGGTGCCCTTGGCGACCGCGTGGTACATCGTCGGAAACCGGTTGCCGGACGGCGGGCTCGTCGCGATGTCGCCGCGTTCGAGGACGAACGTGTGGTGGCCTGGCCCGTCGACGTACAGCGTGGGGTCCCAGCCGGTCATCATGTTCGGCGCGTAGGAGCCGAAGAGGCAGCCGTTGCTCTTGTACCAGTCCCACACGTAGGTCGGGTCGCCACCGGCCCGTAGCCTCAGGTCGGCGAGGCAGTACTTGCTGCTCCAGCTGCCGTTGGCGGAGTACACGATGTGCAGGCGGCCGTTCGGGTCGAGAATCGGCTGCGGTGCCTCGTTGATGTAGGGGTTGCCGACGGTCCGCTCCCATGCCTCCCGCGGCTGGGAGATGACGTACCGGGCGCCGGTGGTCGTGGTCGGGCCGGTCATGCGGGCGATGTAGAGGTTCTGCTCGACGTTGGTGTCGCCGGCCCAGCCGGACCACACGAACCAGCGTTGTCCCTGGTACGTGAACGGCACCCCGTCGATCGCCCACTTGTCGCCGGGGAGCGCGACCTTCGTGGCGGCCGAGTAGCCGGAGTCGGCAGTCGCGGAGCTGATGTGGTACATGCGGTGGGCGGCGCTGCGGCCGGCGGAGAAGTAGACGTGGTAGCGGCCGTCCTGGTGGACGATCTCCGGCGCCCACACCTCGCCGAGGTCGCCGGTGTCGCGCCACACCTGCTTCTTCGGCGCGGCCGCGATGCCGGCGAGCGTGGTGGCGGTACGGATGGCGATGCCGCCGTCGACGGACTTCGCCGCGACGTACAGGCCGCCGACCTTGATGACGCTGGGATCGGCGCCGCCGAGCGTGGTCGCGCCCGCGTCGGCGGCCCTGGTCGGGGCGAGCACGAGCACGCCGAGAAGGGCCACACCTCCGATCAGGGCATGCCGAAGCTTCGCCATGATTCGTCCTCCCGGTCACCTGCATCGGGTCGCTGCTACCGAGTCTCCCTATAGACGCGCGGCAATCAATGACCTGGACGAAATCGTAAGCTTTATTTAAAGTTCGCCGCCAGATGGACTGTGGCCGGGACGCTCGGCATGTCCCGCGTCGACCAGGCGGATCAGGGCCGGTAGCGCCTGCGTGATGACGTCGCTGTCGCGCGGATCCAGCCGCTCGAACAACGTGTCGAGGGTTGCGGCGTGATACGCGAAGGTGCGGGCGCGCTGCTCGCGACCGGCCGCGGTGAGCTCCACGAGCACGGCCCGCCCGTCGCCGGGGTCGGCGACGCGCCGCACCAGTCCGGCCTTCTCCATCCGGCCGACCAGTTGCGTCATGCCCGGCTGGGAGACCCGGGCCAGCCGTGCCAGGTCGGTCACCCGCCCGGGACCGCGCTCCGCCAGCAACCGCAGCACGGTCAGCGCGACCGAGCTGGGCTGTTCCGGCCCTTGCAGCTGGCGTAGCAGGTCGACCAGACCCGACAGCACCGGCAGTAGCTGTGACCCGGGACTCGCACCGGACTCCGTTTGCATAACCCCATTATGCATCTAGAGTGGAAACCACTGATGTTCCTTCTTGGCGGCCGCACCGAGCGACGGCTCGACGTCGCGCACCGCCGGCATCCTGTCTCCGCGGAGGTGAACCGGTGAGTTCCGCTGCCGGTCAGTCGTTGTTCAAGCAGCCCCGGGCGGTCTTCGCCGTCGCCTTCGCCTGCGTGGTCAGTTTCATGGGCATCGGGCTGGTCGATCCGATCCTGCCGGCACTGTCGGAGAAGCTGCGCGCCACGCCCAGCCAGGTCAGCCTGCTGTTCACCAGCTACCTGCTGGTCACCGCGGTCGCCATGCTCTTCACCGGCTGGGTCGCCAGCCGCATCGGCGCAAAGGCGACCCTCATCACCGGCCTCAGTCTCATCGTCGTCTTCGCCGCGCTGGCCGGCCTTTCCGGCTCGATCGGCGGCATCGTGGGCTTCCGGGCCGGCTGGGGCCTGGGCAACGCGCTGTTCATCGCCACCAGCCTGGCGGTCATCGTCGCCTCGGCCACCGGCGGCTTCGCCGGCGCCATCGTGCTCTACGAGGCGGCCCTCGGCCTCGGCATCGCCGCCGGCCCGCTCATCGGCGGCCTGCTGGGCAACATCAGCTGGCGCGGCCCGTTCTTCGGCGTCTCCGTGCTCATGGCGATCGCCCTGCTGGCCACCGTCATCCTGGTCGAGCCGACCCCGAAACCGGCCCGGCCCACCCCGCTGTCCGCACCGATCCGGGCCCTACGGCATCGCAGCCTGCTCACCATGGGCATCACCGCGCTGCTGTACAACTGGGGCTTCTTCACGATGCTCGGCTACGCCCCGTACCCGATGAAGCTCAACGAGATCCAGCTCGGGTTCGTCTTCTTCGCCTGGGGACTGCTGCTGGCCTTCTTCTCCATCACCGGCGCGCCCTGGCTGCAGCGCAGGTTCGGCACCGCACCATCGCTCTACGGCGCGCTCGGCGCGTTCGCGGTGCTGCTCCTGCTGATCGGCGTGTTCACCGAGAGCCGCTGGACCGTCATCGTCTGCGTCGTGCTGTCCGGGGTCATGGCCGGCATCAACAACACGCTGACCACCCAGGCCGTCATGCTGGTCTCTCCGGTCGAACGCCCGATCGCCTCCGCCGCGTACGGGTTCGTCCGCTTCATCGGCGGCGGCCTGGCCCCCTACGCCGCCGGCAAGATGGTCGACCAGTGGAACATCCACGTGCCGTTCGCCGTCGGCGCGGTCGCCGTCGTGCTCGGCGTCCTCGTGCTGTCCACCGGCCACGGGCCCCTCACCGCAGCCGACGCCGCCATGGCCGCCGGCACGCCGCACGGCTCCGCCGACGACGTGGCCGGCGAGGTCGCCGACGAGTTCGGCGGCGCCCCGGACGCCATCGACTTCGAGAAGACCACCGAACGCCGATGACCGACGACGGCCGACCGGGCATCGTCCGCAATCGACGACGTCAGCAGGCCATCAGGCCGACGATGTCGGCCGAATCGCCCATCCCGCAGGGTAGCCGGCGGCTTTAGCGTCGGGGCGGTGAAGCTGAGGACACTCTTTCCGACGGCGTACTACTTCGCGATGAGCCGATTTCCCAGCGGAGCGTTCAGCGAGGAGCTCGATCTCGCGGTGGACAGCAGCGGAATGCCGGCGTTGCCACCCGATTCGCGTGAACGCGAAGTCGCTCGCTGGCTGATCGGTTGGATGCCGGATTCGCCTCCGTCGATCATGACTGTGTCCGTCAACGAAGACGGCGAGGGAGCCGCGGCCGAATCGCCCGGCGCGCTCGCGGACAAGCAGCTGGCGGTGGGCGAGTTCGCCATCTTGGTCACCGACGTCAACCTGCGCATCAGCGCGTACAAAGGGCGCGACTACGACAACGACCCACTCGACGGTCAGAAGCGCGGCGGCGTCGTGGCCGCCCGCTGGCCCCTGGTGACCATCGACGAGGTGGGCTACGAGAAGGACGTCATCCAGATCGAGACGGCCACACCCGGCACCTCGCTCGGAGGCGACAACGCCCTGCCCGGCTCACGGTCATGGGGAACCGGGTTCGCGTTTCGCCGCAAGAACCGTGAGTGCGCCGAGTCCATCGCCGGCGCTGTGGCCCGTGCCATCCTGGCGGGCGACGCGGACCAGGAGACGAAGCAGCGCGCGACCGCGATTCTCAACGGCCGGTGGGAGGCGGGCAGCGGCTTGAAGGCGGGTGGTACGGTCGCACGCTTTCGTCCATCCGCTTGACCACGTTCGAGTGTCCTCGTCCGATGAGCCACGCCCTCCCCGGGTGAGAACCCGGGGAGGGTCATGGTGCCATGGTGCGGATAGGCGGGAAGACCCGCCGGACGCGCACCGCCGTCGTGCCGGCTGCGCTCGAACTCGTCGGCGCTACACGCCCGGGCCGACCTCCAGTGTGCCGAGCCCGGCGTCGCCCTGATGCCACGTGGTGGTCACGGCGACGTACCGCGCTGCGGCGCCCACCTGGACCGAGCCCAGCCGCGTGCCCGCCGCGACCGAGCCGACGTCGGTGAACGTCAGGCCGTCGTCGCTGACCGACACCGTCACCGCAGGCGCCCGCGCCCCGTCCCAGGTCAGCGCGACCGTGCCGATCGCGGCGGACCGCCCCAGATCGACGACCATGCGCCCGTCCGGTCCTGGGACCCAGGCGGTGCCCCGGTCGCCGTCGACAGCGGCGGACGGCGGCGTCATGCCCTGCGGCAGCACGGACGCGGGGAAGATCTCCGTGCCGAGCGCGAGATCCGCGACCGGGTACGGGCGGGCGGAGGAGAAGGACACCGTCTTGACCATGCCCGTCGGCGGCAGGCCGGCGCCCAGCACCTCCCCGGTCTCGAGGTTGCGGAGCTGCACCGAACGGGCGGTGCCGTTGGAGGAGACGTGGATGGTGCGCGCGTCGTCGACCACGGCGGTCAGTCCGGCCGGGGCCGTCCCCTTGCCCGGCGTCACCGCGGTGACCCGCGGGGTGAGCACGACGGCCGAGCCCGGGCGGAGCGTCACGTCCAGCACGGAGGACGTCGCCCCGACGCGCTGTGTGCCGGCATACAACGGAACAGCACCGCCGCCGTGCGGGATCGTGACCGCCGTGGTGGCCCCGGTGCCGGAGAGGTTGAAGACGACCAGGAAGCCGTCGACCAGCGCGGCCTGCGTGGCGGGGTTCGACGTCGTCGGCTCGGGGCGCGCAGCCTGCGCGGCCGTCGCGGCGGCCGTGCCCGGCACCATCTCGATCAGGCGCGGCCCCTGGCCGCCGTCGGCGAGGCGGATCACCTGCTGGGTGTCGCTCGCGCGGGAGACGGTGATCGGGGCGTCGGAGCCGCGGACGACGAACCCGCCCTTGTTCTCGACGGAGATCCACCCGCCGTCCGACTCGAGCACGCGGTTGCCGGTCTCCCGGTGCCGCGCGACGTCCTGCCAGGTGACGCCGTCCGTCGAGGTCTGCACCCGGTATTCCTCTCCCGCCGCGGCCTCCCAGCCGAGCTGCACCTGCGACAGCGCGGTGGGCCCGCCGAGGTCGACCTGGATCCACGAGTCGCTCCGGAGGCGGTCCGCCTTCGACACGGCCCAGCGCGTGGTCGGGCTGCCGTCGGTGACGGCGCTCGCGGGGAAGCCGGTGTCGGCGCTCGACGCCGTCACCGGGCGTTTGGCCGCGACGTCCGTGCCGTTCGGCTCGAACGCCCGGAAGTGGTACAGCGAGTAGCCGTACTGGGCATTGCCCCGCACCCCCTGCATCCGCACGTAGCGCGTCGTGACCGGCGCCGGTGCCGTCTGCCCGGGCGGGGTCAGGTCCACGGTGTCGAGGCGCGCGACGTTGACGTCCGCCGGAGCGTTGCCGTAGGCCGCGGCCGTGCGCCAGATCTGCCCGTCGTCGGAGACCTGCACCAGATAACGGGCGCCGGCCGCCGACTCCCACGCGACGCGGACCGAACCCAGCTGGGTCGGGGCACCCAGGTCGACCTGAAGCCAGGAGTCCGGCCGGGTGCGCTCGGCGACCGAGACGGCCCACCGGGTCGACGGGTCACCGTCAGTGACATGGGCCGCCGCGTACCCGCTCGCGGCGTCCTCACTGGACGCCGTCGCCGGCCGGCCGGCCGCGACATCGGTGGGCGCCGTCGAACCGTCGCCGGGACCGTACGCGTGCAGCGAGTACATGGAGTAGCCGTACTTGGCGTTGCCCTGCTGGCCGAGCATGCGCACGTACCGGGCGGTGGTGGGCGCGCCGAACGTGAGGTCGTCCACGCGGGCGGCTTTCGCGTCGGCCGGGTCGGCGGGAATCCTGGCCTGCGGGGCGACCGTGGCGGTGCCCTCGGCTGTCGTGTAGGTCCGCGAGCCGTCGAGCCCGAACGCGCCGCCCATGTCGAGGTTGCGCACCGACACGATGCCGTCATCGGCTCCGGCGCCCGTGGAGGCGTAGACCGCCGCGCCGGTCGACAGCGTCGCCTGCCCCGCGTAGCCGGACCCGACCTGGAACACCGACGCCGTGCCGTCGAATCCGTCGCGAGGCCGTGTGTACGTCGTGACGTCGCGGGACGCGATCTTCGCGCTCGTCGACGGGTACAGGAACGGCGTCGCGCCCGAGACCTGGAACAGCCACGAGTCGTGGCCGGGCACCCACGGGAACTTGACGTACCCGGGCTTGCTGAGGGCGGCCGCCCACGCCGTCGTGGTCTGTTGCATGACGATCCCAGCGCTGGCACCGTAGTCGCGCATGCCGGCGGCGGCGGCAAGGGCCTGCGCGTCGGTCAGCGGCTGCACGGGCCCGGCGGCCGAGTTGGCTGCGTGGTCGTGCAGCAGGTAGGAGATCGCGATCTCCGCGCGCGCCTCGGGCTCGTACTTCGCCTCGCCGGAGAACTTCGTCAGCCGGTTCGTCGGCGCATACGCCTGATAGGCGGCCAAGCCGGCGGCCAGGTGCTTCTCGGCGGTCACCGCCTCGGGGCGGCGCAGTACCTGACCGACGAACGCCAGCGGGATCACGTCGCGGCCGTAGAGGAACTCGCGGTCGGCGACCATCGGCATGAAGGGCTCACCTTGCGCCGACATGCCGAGTTGGAGCGAGTTCCACAGCTCGGCCGAGTTCGGCTGGCGCAGCAGGACCTCGGGCACGGGCCGGCCGTTGAGGATGAACTGGATGGAGTTGCGGCCGCCCGAACGCCAGATGTCCGACTGGTAGTGCGGTGCGTACGCCCCATGGTTCTCCACGAGGTAGGTGTCGCGGATGTTGTGCATCGTGTTGCTCGAGATCGGCGCTCCGCCGACCTGCGCCGGATTGTTGCGGTCCGCAGTCGGCTGACCGGCCGCGTTCCGGGCCCAGGTGTTCAGCTGGTCGGTCCAGCGTCCCGCGTCGGGGTCGTCGGGCGCCCATGCGACGCCCGGGGACAGCGCCTGCGTATAGACGCCGGACTCCTCCAGCGCCGTGTCTCCCTGGTAGGCGCCGTCGGGCCACCGCGCGTCCCAGCTACCAGACAGCGGGTCCTGCGCGAAGTTCAGGTCGGCGGCGTACTTCGCCTGGCCTGTGGCGATGGTCTTGAGGTTCGCCTGCGTGGCCGGGTCCAACTCGGCCCACAGCAGCCTGCCCGCGTCGAGGAAGTACGACTCGAACGTCGAATCCCAGAAGAGCCTCTTGCCCCAGGTGCCGTTCGCCCGGACGAGCCGGTTGTCCGCGGCGAACTTCCTGATCGTGGCCAACGTGTGCGCCCGCAGCACGTCCTTGCTCACGCCGGCGAGTTCGGCGTCGTACTCGCCGTGCGTGAGCAGGACGGCGTTGCCCAGGACGACGGCGAAGTTGAAGTCCGTCAGCTGGTAGGCGCCGGCAGCCGGGTCCCACACTGTCTCGACCCACCGGGTGTGCCGCAGCAGTGCCCCGTAGTAGTCCGCGGCGATGGCGTCAGGGGCACCGAAGGCGGGGGCGTCGTCAGCGACCGCCGCGGGGCCGACGAGCACGGTCGCGACGAGCGCCACGGTCGCGGCGGATGCCGCAACGGCGGAGAGCAGGCGGCGCATGTGTTGCCCTTTCAATTGGCTGAACCGAACCCGAGCCCTTGGCGCAGAAAGTCCCATGGGATGCCGGCCGATCAAAGAGTTTCGTGGCTCCGATCGGCCGGCGTCAAGACACTAATACGAATTATCACGCGCTGGCAGGTCACACTGCAGAGACGCAGATCTGGTTCAGCGTCAGGTGCCACGCCGCGGGCGCGCCGTCGTCGTCCTCGGTGGCGTTGGCGCTCATGAGCCACTGGTTCCCGTAGAAGCTGCCGGGCCACAGGTTGTGCAGCACGACGTTGCCGGTGCCGCCGACGATGTTCGCGCCGCCACCGAGGGCGACCTTGCCGACCGGGCAGGGCTGGCTCTTGCCCTGGCTGCCCGACCCGGGGGTCGTCGAGCTGGTGCGGATGACCAGGCCGGTGAGCGAGGAGGCGCAGATCCGGTAGGCGGTCACGCTCCAGGCGGCGGTCGTCGCGGAGTTGTTCTCCTCGTACGCCCGGACGTAGACGTGATCCGACGACGGGATCACATCGGTGACGCCCACGTCGCCGCCCGCCCCGGCGAGCGCCCAACCCATCCCGATCAGCGCCCTGCCACCCGTGCAGGTCGACGTGATGTCCTTCGGCGACCTCGAGTCCGGGGTACTGGTCACGCCGACGATCTCGTAGTTGATCAGTTCCACGTCGGGTGCGCAGATCGCGCGGACGGTCAGGCTCCAGCTGCCGGAGAACCCGTTGCCGTCCTCGAACGCGTGCGCGTACACGGCCCGCGTCTCCGGCCGCAGGATGTCGACGACGACCTGGCCGAGGCCGGTGTTGGTGACCCCGGCCCCGACGACCCTGGTGCCGGCCGGGCACTCGGCGTACGCCTCGTTGTCCGGGTCACTGTTGACGCCGCTGCTGTCCTCGACGATGTCGAGCCCCGAGATGCCCGAAGCCGACGCCGGCCCGGCCAGCACGGCGGTCGCCGCAGCGGCGATGAGCGTCAGCGCCGCGACGGTACCGAGTCGCCGGCCCCACCTCGCGATGGTGGTGTTCATGTCCTTGTCTCCACCTCTCGTGTGATTTCGGCCCACCGGGATCGGCGGGCCGCACACGTGGAGACACGCGCTCGACTTCAGCACAACGTCAAGGCAACGTACGAGTTCGGTAAGGAACCGGCTCCGGGATCTTCCTGGTCCCGGCCGAGCTCAGCGAAACCATGATCGCGTGAACCTACAGTTCGAGACCGGTAACCAGAGGCCTCCAGGCGGACATTCCCAGATATGGAACCAGACGACGCGGCCGCTCGAAGGCGCTTCGAGGAACTGTTCGAGGCCCACTACGCGGAGTTGACGCGTTTCGCTACACGTCGGGTAGGCGCCGACGCGGCGGGCGACATCGTCGCCGGCACGTTCCTCATCGCCTGGCGCCGGCTCGGCGAGCTGCCGCCCGACCACGCCCGAGCCTGGCTCTACTCCACCGCCCGGCAGGTCATCGCCAACGAGCTGCGGGGGCGGACGCGCCTGCAACGGCTGACCGACAAGGCGGCCGCCGGTGGCGACGTCCACGCGCCGGACCACTCGGCCCAGGTCGACGAGCAGATGCGCGTCCGTGCGGTGCTCGCCGAACTGTCCCCGGCCGACCAGGAGGTCCTGCGGCTCATCGAATGGGAAGGGCTGGACGTGGCCGAAGCGGCGCTCGTCCTGCGATGTACGCGCACAGCGCTCAAGGTGCGGCTGCACCGGGCGCGGCGACGATTCGCCCAGCGGTTGCTGGCGACGGACGAGCAGGACACCTCGACGGCCCGGCGCACCCGGCCATCCATCGTTCCCCAAGGGAGTACCAGTCCATGAACGACACTCTGGGCCGCCTGCGCGCGGCCGACCCGGCGCTCGCCATGCCCGAACCCGATCCGCGCGACTCGCAAGCTCAGGCCCTGCTCGAGCGGGTCCTCGCCGTGCCACAGGTGTCACCCGGGCGGCGCGGACGTCGCCGGCTCGTCGCCGCGGTGGCCGGTGCGACGGTGGCCGCCGCCGCCACCGCGTTCTTCGTCGCCGGACCCGCCGCTGCGTACACGGTGGACAAACACGCCGACGGGTCGATCGCCGTCTCGTTCCGCGCCGACCGCCTGAAGGACACGGACAGGCTCAACGCCGAACTCGCGCGGGCCGGCGCGCGCACCGTCGTCATGCGCATGGTCCCGGCCGATCGGTGCACGACACCGCTCGACATGGATCCGATGTTCCCGTTCCTCACCACTGCGACTCCCGAGCAGCTGAACCGCTATCCGGTCTCCTACCGGTTCCAGGACACAGGCGTGGTCATCACCGTCCGGCCTGACAAGATCCCGGCCGCCGACACCCTGGCCTTCGGCTACGCCATCCGCGACGACCCCGACGGCCGCACCACGATCGCGGTCCCCGCGGTCGTACGCACCTTGCCATCCTGCATGGCCATCCCGAACCGCCCCCGGCGGTGACACGAGCGGCGTCGGGTACCGATCGTGGTACCCGACGCCGCCTATGCTTCCGGGGCGGGAGTGAGGGGTGGGCCGCCGTGGCCGGGCAGGCCGCGGTCGGGTGGGATCGTCTCCTCGACCGGTGCGGCGGCGGTGATGCCGTGGCCGCGGGTCTGGCCGGACAGGCGCCGGTAGTAGGCCGCGATCACGTCCAGCGGCGCGCGGGCGGCCCCCAGCAGGTCGGCGGCGGCGTGCTCGACGACGTCGGCCTCGTGCGTCTCGAAGGCCCGCACGCCGGCGAGCAGGGCGGTCTTCACGTCGCGCAGCAGCTGGACGTCGGCGTGGGCGTAGGTGTGGCACAGGGCCGTGACCCGCCGGTGGTCCTCGCCGGTCAGCAGCAGCTCGCGTACCGCGGGGGCGCTGTGACGGACCAGCGCGGCGTGGGTGGTGCCGGACAGGGCGGCCAGGGCGGCGTCGTACGCGCTGACGTCCTGGGCCGGGTCGCAGAAGCCGACCGTCTGCCGCCACAGGGTCCGCAGGTCCTCCTGCAGCAGCCCGTCGAGGTAGCTGACGAGGAACCGCCGGTGCGCCTCGAGCACGTACTGGGCCTTGAACGGGGTCAGTTCGGCCGGGTCCTCGCCGGCCGTCGCGGTGGCCGTGGTGAAGCCGTAGTCGGCGCTGAGCGCGTTCTCCATGCCGACGACGAGGTACACGAGACGCACCCAGGACCGGAAGAGCTCCTCCAGGGGCAGCGAGCGCAGCCCTTCCTCGGTCAGCACGACGCCCCAGCGGGAGCCGAAGCGCAGCCGGCGCAGGTGGCCGATGTGGTACATCGCGAGCTGCGCGTCGATCTCGGCGTGGGTGTGGTGCAGCACCTTGCGGTAGGCGGCGGTGGCGTCGAGGCCGGCGTGGTTGCGGATGATGTGCGGTCCGCCGACGTGCAGGTGCAGGAACTCGCCGACGTCGAACACGGCGCCGCCGATCGCCATCCAGTAGCCGGCCTCCGGGGTGTTGCGCCGGGCGAGGTCCGACACGTCGAAGCGGGGGCCCTGCTGGGCGTGGCCGAGGTACGTGGTGAAGACGTCCTCCCCGAGCCGCCCTTCGGCGACGAGGCGGCGCAGGAACTCGCGCCCGTCGCCGGGCATGATGCCGGTCAGCGCCCGCACGACGGCGGCCGCGAAGTCCGCGCTGCCGCAGATGTAGACGTGCGCTCCGCCGCCGCCCTCGTCCGCCGGGCGCAGCAGCTCCTGGAGTGCTTCGGCGTCGACCCGCACGGCGTCGTCGACCCGGTGCCGCTCGCCGTCCCCGGCGACGTGGCGCTGTCCGTCGAAGGTGACGGCGGCGTCGGCGCGGGAGAACGCGACGTGCAGCCGCAGCCGGCCGGCCGAGGCCGCCGCGTCGAGCCCGTCGTGCTCGACGAACTCCGAAGGTGTCCGCAGGCCCCAGTAGAGCCGGTCGGGCACGGCGCCGGTGCGGGCGGCGACGAACGCGAGGAACGGGGCGATGCCGGAGCCGGCCGCGAACATGAGCACCGGCCGTGCCGGGTCGGCCGGCAGCCGGAACCGGGGCGTGGGCACGATGCGCAGCGACACCTTCGCCCGGTCTTCCAGGCTCGCCCGGCGCAGGAAGTGGGAGGCGGCGCCGCGCCGGTTGCGCGGGTACGACCACGGGGTGCGGGCAGAGGCGTACTCCAGCCCGCCGACGACCAGGTGCAGCGCGGTGACTGGGCCGTCGGGCGGCGGAGCGGAGGCGATGGAGTACAGCCGCAACGGCTCGGGCGGGATCACCGCGCAGATCGCGTCGGGCTCGCCCGGGTCCGCCTTCCAGAGCCGGGTGACGTCCCAGCCGCCGGCGTGCAGCAGGTTGAGCACGTCCCAGAGCTCCCACTGGTCCTCCATGCGGGCGTCCACGATCCGCCCCCAGGAGCCGACGGCGCTCAGCCGGGCGAGCCGCTTGGCCACGCCGCGGCCGATCGGGCGCAGCTGGGCGAAGCGCAGCAGCGTGCGCAGCGGCAGCACGTCGACGTCGCCGTCGTAGCCGGCCCGGGCGGACACCGCGGCCTGCCAGGCCGGGGTCAGCCGGACCAGCTCGTCGCCGCCGGCCTGCAGCGCGGCGACGGTGCGGGTCACGAGGTCGTCGTCGTGCTCGGCGAGGATGCCGACCCGGTCGCCGGGCTGGTGCTGCACGCCCTGGCCGGTCACGTCGAGCTCCAGGTAGCAGGTCCACGCGCCGTGCTCGGCGGTGACGACCCGGCCGCGGCGGGCGGTGCCGAACACCACCGGCGGCCCGACCGGCGGGCGCCGCTCGTCGCGGACCACGGCCAGCTCCGCGTCGACCCGGTCCCAGGTGCGGTCCTTGAACAGGCCCGTGAACCGGGCCCCGGTGGTGACCTGACGGCCGACCTTGAACGCCACCTCGAGGAAGCCGTAGGCCTTGATGCGGTGCAGCCCCATCCAGCCCCGGTCGCCGGCGTACGCGTCGAGGACCGCGTTGTAGACGCCGCGCAGCGCCTGGTTGCGGGTCTGCTCGACGTACTGCCGCACGGACACCTCGCGCAGCGCCGCCACCAGCTCGCGCCAGTGCCGCGGGAAGAACCCGGCCAGGTAGACGCTCTGCTGGCCGACCAGCGAGCCGTAGGCGCGCCGCTCCAGGAACGCGTCGATGGCGTGGAAGTGCGGCTGTGCGGTGCCGCTGGGGCTCGGGGCGCCGTCGAAGATCGGCACGCCCGCGGTGCCGACCGTCTTGGCCCACAGCACCTGGTCGAGCGGGTGCCGTCCGCGCGGGTTCGGGTCGATCTGCGGATAGACGGCCTCGGTGACGTGGCGCAGCCCGCCCAGCATGCCCAGCAGCGCGCGCTCCAGCCGGGCCGGGTCGTCGGCGACCACGGCCTCCTGTGCGTCGAGCATCGCCGCCAGCACCGGGGTCAGGCCCATCGCGAACTCGGTGGTGACCAGGTAGAAGACCCGCTCGGCGGCGTTGTCCCAGGTCGGGACGAGCAGGTCGAGGTTGTCCAGGGCCCGCGGGCCCGACGGGTCCTTCAGCCGCCAGTTGTAGAAGAAGAGGTCGATGTACGACACGGCCGGCATCGCCTTGCCCAGCCGCCGCGACACCGTCGTCCACGGCCGCAGCAACGACTCCGGCAGGGCCTTGGGCGGGTCGACCGCCATGTACTGGTAGGCGTGCGCGAACACCCCGAGCATCGTCGAGGCGCGCAGCAGGTACCTGTCCGGCAGCGCCTCGGGCCGCGCGTCGAGCACCGGCAGCGCGTCGAACGCCCGGCGCAGCGCCAGCCGGCGGAACAACTCCGGCAGCCTGCCCGTCATGTCGTCCCACGCCCGGTGCGACTCGGGGAACGCGGTGAGCGGCGGCTCGACCGGCAGGAAACCGTGTGCGAGGGACAGGAACCCGTCCAGCTCGTGCCCCACCCGGCGGTTGTGCGCCTCGGCGTTGTCGACGACCGCCCGGGCGGGGACCGTGGGCGGGCCGACCAGCCGGAGCGAGGTCCGCTCGCCCGGGTCGATGAACGCCGTCGCCTCAGGATCGATGAAGAGCCAGTGGATCTGGTACCGCCCGATGCGCAGCACCTCACCGGCGGCCAACGCCCGGCGGGTCACCCGCTCCTCACCGGCGAACGTCCCGTTGGTGCTGCCCAGGTCGGTCACCTGCAGCGTGTCGCCGGCCGCCTCCAGCCTGGCGTGGCGCCGCGACACGTCCCGGTCGTCGAGGACCACGGAGGCCACCTTGCCGTCGCGGCCGAGCGTGGCCGGCAGCGCGCACACCCGTTCGGTGCGTTCCCCGGTGTGCCGGTCGACGAGGACCAGCCGGACGTCAGGAATGGTAGATCACCGCACGGCAGAGGTCGGCCCGCGACAGCGTGCCGACGAGTTTCCCGCCGTCGACGACGGGCAGGCGCCGGATCCCGCGGTCGACCATGACCACGGCCGCCCGGGCCAGCTCGTCGCCGGGCCGTACGGTGGCGGTGTCACGGGCGACGAGGGGGTCGACGATCCGGTCGGCCAGCGCCCGCCCCTTCTCCAGGAACAGCCGAAACGCGTCGTCGAGGCTGCCCCCTCCCCCGGCGACCTCGTCGAAGCTCGGCAGCATGGCGCGGACGAGCTCGTCCTCACCGACCGACCCGACGAACCTGCCGTCGTGGTCGAGCACCATGAGCTGGCCGACCTCCGACACGCTGACCAGCTCCGCCGCCCGCCGGATGGTGGCGCCGAGCCGGATGTACGCCGGAAACGCTGACATCACGTCGCTGACCAGCACGCCGCCTCCCGCGTGATCTGTCTCCTGCCAGTGAATGTAGCCCCGCTCCCCGCCCTCCGATGATTGGACGAACGGCTTTCAATGCCCGCCGCTGAGGCGGGTTGAGTTACGTGGTGGCGCACGCATCAGCCGCGCAGTGACGGCGGTCTTCCGCGGGGCGGCCCGGCGAGGAGGCATGATGGATCGATGGCGACGATCAGGCGGCTCCGGGACGTCGATGCGCCCGCTGTAGCGGGGATCATCGAGCGCTGCCTCCGCGAGGTCAACAGTCGCGACTATCCGATCGAGATCATCGAGCGGATGTGCGGGCACTTCACCGAGCACCGCGTCAGGGAGCTCGCCACGCAGCGGGAGATGTACGTCGCCGAGGCGGACGGGATCGTCGGGACGGTCTCCCGCGACGGCAACAAGGTCTACACCATGTTCGTGCACCCGAGCGTCGCCGGTCGCGGCATAGGACGGCAGCTCATGCGCCACATCGAGGCGCTGGCCGCGGCCGACGGCCACGACCACATGGAGACCGGCGCGAGCATCTCAGCGCACGACTTCTACCGCCGGCTCGGCTACGTCGACGTCCGCTCCACCGACACGGACTTCGGGCTCAACTTCATCCTGCGACGTAGCCTGCCCTGACCCGCGCCGACGAACCGGTCGGCGTTCCCGCCTGCACACCTTCCGGTCAGGCGCAGACCTTCTCCAGGGCGGTCTTCGCGGCTTCGGCGGCGTCGACCACCCCGGTCTTGGGCGTGCCGCGTGCGGCGGAGAACTGCTCCAGGGCGGCGACGAGCCGGTTCAGGGCCTCCTTGAGGCCAGGGTCGGAGACGACGGCGGTCAGTGGGCGCAACTGCTTCGCCCATTCCTTCGCCAAGCCGTCCTGCTCCGCGGCCGCCGCCGCAGCGGCGGCCGCGTCGCCCCGCTTGATGGCGGCGAGGGCCTTGCCGTCGGCCTCGATGAAGGCCGGCACGTACAGCTCGGTGGTGTCCTTGAGGCCGCGGCACTCCGGGCCCGGGGAGCCGCCGGTCCGGGCGGCGGCGCTGGACGCGGGGGTGCCTGGGTCACCGCCGCAGGCCACACCCGACAACAGGACGACCGCCGCAACCATGATGCCCATGAGGAACCGCATGCCCGTCACTGTATCGGCCGCGGCCGGTGCAGGTCGGACGGGTCGCGCCCGTGTCGAACGTGTCGCTGAACGTCGATGCGCCGGTCCTCTACACTGCCGCCATGTTTTCGCTTGAGCAAATCACCGAAATACATGACCGCCTTGGCAGCAGAGCCACCTTGGGCGGCTATCTACGGGCGCTGCGGGACATCGGCATCGAGTCGTACGATTCATACGTGACCGACGGGCACTCCGAATATCTCGGCGTGGACGGCCATCGGCTGGTCGGCCCGGTGTTCCACGAGACGTTCGCCATTGCCGAGACCTGCGACAAAGAGCAGTTCTTGCAGTACATGCGGCAGGTCGAGCAAGGCGGCGTCGGCTACGTGGAGATGTCTGAAGCACTGGCCGCTCACGGCGTTGAGAAGTGGACGTTCGACACGGAAAGGTTGACCATCACGTACTTCGACAAAGCCGGAAACGTATTGCTGGACGAGAAGGTCGATTAGTCGGCGTGCGCTCACGCCCTACCCGATGTTCATCTCCGACCTGACCACCATGTTGCCGCTGGTCATCGTGCGCCGCTGCGTCGTGTCCGGCACTTAAATCGTCCGCAAGGCCAGAACTTCGGCATGGCTTCCGCAGGTTACGCGCGGCCGACGACATCCAGATCGTCACGCTTCGTGACGGCAAGTGGGCGTGTCGAACCACGAACGCAGTGCTCGCTCGTGCCGATGTGCGGACGTCTGATCGGCTGTTCCAGCGCCTCGGCGACCTCGACAACATATCCGGCACCGGTCTCGGCTTCGCCATGTCCCGGGGCTGGCCAAGGCGATTGGCGGCGGCCTAGAACCGGAGACCCCCGGCGGCGGGCTCACCAATGACGATCACGCTGGCGCACCTCTCCGGACCCGGCATGACCGGGCCTGGTCGTGCCCGCTCAGCTAGCGGCTGGCACGACCATCTCGGCGTACGCCCGCTGGCCCTGATAGTTGGGGTGGAAGCTCGTCTGCGCGGGAGCTGGCTTGCCGACGATGTACTCGAACTGCAGCCCGTTGATGTACGAGTCCTTCCGGTCGCAGAGCGAGTGGTCCTGGAAGGCGTTGACGCGGTCTCCGACTACCGGCACGTACACGACGGTGGTGCTGGACTTCTCCGCGCCGGTCGGCACGATGAACTGCTGCCGCTCGCCGCCGCCGGTGCCGGTGAGCCCGTCGCCGACGAAGAAGACCTGGCCGACGACGGGCCTGATCGAGGTGAACCCGACACCCGAGGCGGCGGCGAAGTCGAGCCTTGCCGGCGCCGGGACGGGCGGGACGGTCCCGCCGGTGAAGACGCCGTTGAGGGTGAGCCCGCAGGCCGGACCGCCGGGGATGTCGGCGCCGACGATCCCGTCCAGTGACTGGATCTGCACGGTGCCGCCACCCGACCAGCCGTCCGGGCCGGCCGTCGCCCCAAACGACGCCGCCGCACTGGCCCGGGTCGCCGCCTCGGCCGAGGACTGACTCAGCGGCCAGGCCCGCGCCGCCAAGCCCGCGACGGGATGCGGATCCGCGCCCAACTCCTCGCTCGGGCCCCAATCGTGTACCTTGCCGCCTGTGAACGCCGATCCTCAGGTCAACATGGTCGCCTTCCGGCTGCACCCGCAGGGACGCGTCGCCACCGGACGTGCCCGCACCCGCGACGACGACGCCCTCCAGCAGGCGTGGAACACAGTGCGCCAGGAGACCGGGGCGACACCCGCCGACGTAACCCGGGTGTACAGCGAGTGGCAGCCGTCCGCAGCCGACTCCGCCTTCGCCGCCGCGACGTTCCCGGGCGTGGAGCTGTCCTGGAGCTTCCGCCGCCCGGCCGCGGACGGGTGGGAAGCGGCGTTCGCCGACGTGGCCCGACAAATCGAGCGGGCACTGACCAAGACCAGGATGGAGCAAACCGCGAAAGGCGCCCCGCCGCCGCTGCTGTAGCCGTACCGACGGACCTGCAGCCGCCACGGTCCTCGCAGGGCCCCGCAACACCCATCCGCCCCGCACGATCGAAGCCCTCCACAACACGCTCGCCGCCCACGACAACCCAGCGAAGCCACGCAGTAGTTAGTTGACGCGTCCTCACCAGCGCGTCTCCCCGGCGAAATACCGGGCGGCCTTGCGCAGGATGCGGATCGTTCACTAGCGCCGATCGAGATCGCCGACCTGCGGCGGTTGGCCGATCTGGCCGCCGATGCCGAGGCGGACTTGTTCAGTCGGCATCCACAGGGGTCCGGCCGCTATGCCGGCCGTCTGCTGGGTCGAGCCCTGTGCCAGGGTGCGGCTCAGCACTACGTGGACGGGAGCAACGGGGTCAAGGACTTCGACGTCTGGTCCTTCTATGCTGAGGACAACGACTGGCCGTTCCCGGCCCGATGGCGCGGAACCCGAGACTTCGGGCCTTCCAAGTTCGGGCGATACCCAAACGATCCGCCGATATATTCAGGCCGACGTGTCGACCTTCTCGGACGATCTCTTCCCGTCTCGCTCGACGCCGATCCGGCACATGCCCTGCGGCACTGTCTCGCTGGTCGCCGGACCGACTCGGCCAAAGCTCTGGCCGCTAAAGCTGTGGTTCTGATCGACCCGCCCGATCGCGTCGGCGAAGTCGTGTGGCCATCTGACGCTCGCTCACGCCGCAAAGCGCTCGCCACGGCCCAGTATGGCGATCAATGATCGCCATACTGGTGGCCTGCGGCTTCACCGCCGTCCGTGCCCGAACCCGCCGTGCAACTGTGCAACGTTGGACCCGGCCTCGCGGTCGAAATCGGAGTCCTGATCCCGGTTCCACCAGCCTATCGATGGCATCGGTGGAACGATGGGAGGCGTGGGAACTGCGACAACTGCTACGCCTGCTGTCTCGCCGCTTGTCGGCGATCCGATTGAGCGTGCCGACGCCGAGCGGCTCGCGGGAGTACTGAAGGCATTCGCCGATCCGGCTCGGCTGCAACTACTGAGTCTGATCCAGTCCGCTCCGGAGGGCGAGGCGTCCGTAAGTGACCTCACCGCGCCGCTTGGTCTGTCCCAGCCGACCGTGAGCCATCATCTTCGGATCCTCACCGAGGCCGGCCTGCTCGAGCGCGAGAAGCGCGGCGTCTGGGCGTACTACCGCCTGGTGCCGTCCGCGATCACGGCCATCGCCGACCTGTTGACGCCGCCCCGAAAGCGGACGACGAAGAGGGCGCGCTGAGCGGCACTGTCGAAGACCACGAGCGCGTCAAGCAAAGCGCGCCCAATCCGCCAATTCCCTTGATCCGATGCGCGCTCATGCCGCTGTCACGGCGCAGACGTCCACCTGCGGTCCGTCACCGTCCGTAGCAACGTGCCGATGGCGTGAGCGGCCGGCCATGCCGAGGCCTCGTTACGACAACTTCCCGGGCCGGGTGGTGCTCGTGGGATCTTTGGAGCGGGCTGTTGAGATTCGGCTGGCGGCGACCGAGGACGGTTCTCCGGGTGACCGGCCCGGTGGAGCCGGGGACGTCCGTAACTGGGCGGATGGCGTGGCCTATCCTGGAGTCGTGGTTATGGACCTCCGTACGGCATTGAGCGCAGCGTTCCACCCCCTTTAGGTGGCCGCAGTTGCGGCCCCGGAAGGGGTCAACATGTCTCGTACGGACAAGGACGGTCCGCATCACCCGCGGACTGGCTTGCGACTTCTCCTCGGTGGCGCCGGTCCGCCCAAGTGGTTCGTCGACCACGTCTGGACCAGCAGAGAACGTCAGGAAGCGCGAGTCGCATGCCGAAACGCCGCCAAGGAGTATCGCGGCGACGGGATCGTCGACACGATCCCCACCATCCAGCAGCATCGCCGCGGTGCCCAGTGGCTCTGGTGGTGACGTAACGCCAGCCGTGTGCTCCGTCCGACTGACTCGACGGAGCACACGGCGGCAAGGTCGACCGTCCGGATCTGCCGCGGCGAGCGCGTACCGGTGTTCATCGCCGCGCGTGACGCACGGTGATGTGTGGCTGCCATCATCACCCAGCCATCAGCTGCGGGTCGGCGAAACGAGCTCGTACTCCGCGCGGCGCGGTGGGTGGATAGGCTGTCTGTGTGGCTGAGCTGCCCAAGACATCGAGCGTTCCGGTCGTCCGTGCAGACTTCGGCGAAAACGTCGTCTGGGAACGTGTCAAGGTCGAGATTGCAGAGCCGACCGAGGAGGGCTTCGGCGCTGACGTGGAGTTCGTCGAGGACCGAACGCTGAACGGCCTGAGCGAGGCGGTGATCGCAAACTCGTACCCGCACGACTACCCGCACCGGTACCGGCACCCGGTTCTGTTCGTGGTCGACACGATTGCCGCGTCCACATCCGGACATCCCGTCCTGGTTGTCAACCTCAATGCATGGGTCGATGCTGAGCCGTTCAGGGCTTTAGCCCGGCAGGTGCAGTCGATCCAGAACAACCTGTCACTCGCGAACATGGATTACCTCGAATTCGCGCGATCAACAGATGCGGACGGCATCTTTCGAGGTTTCTGACAGACGATCCCACGTTCGCGCCGCTGTGGTCACGGCCGTGCGCACATCTGGCCGCCGACCGCGCGTGGTGCCTCGCTGGGCGTTCGTCACGCTATGTACGTCGAGCCACCCCGCATGTCCTGAGCATCCGGCGCGCCCTTGTGCCGAATTGAGGGCGTTGCGCGGGTGGGTAGCCGCGAACGCGACGACCGTGCCACATTCGTTCATACTGCGTGGATGCCGGTACCCGTACACCGGACAAGGCCTCAACTGCGGGGCCGCAGTGAACCTCGCCGCACCGTCCATCCCAGTCGTAGACCTCACCGCCATAGCGCCGATATTGACGCTCACACCACGGCCCTCCGCCCTTGGCTGAGCCCGAATTCAGGGCATCCGCATCTGGCCGCTGACGGCGCGTCGCGTGCTCGCTGCCGACGGCGGAACCTCAGTCCCACCAGAATGACCAGATCGGCGCATCGATGAGTCGGCTGGCGTAGCTGGTGAGGTCCGGTGCGCTGCCCTGCCAGACGTTGTCGGGACAGAACGCGAAGTGCTCCGCCGCGATGTTGAGGGCGGCGGCGTGGTTGGTCGGTGGGGCTGCGACGCTCAGGTAGAGCTCGGCGAACCCGACGCCGATGACGCGCGTGGCGAACCGGTGTTCCCAGGAGCGCAGTACGGCGGAGAGCTTCGCCATGTCGTTGTCGTAGTTCGCCGGGCCTTACCATCCGGCTGCGGTGATGGAGTCTGTGCCACGGGCGGTGGCGACCAGGCCGAGCCGCAGCCCGGGGTCGTCGGCCAGCATGACGCTCACGCACTCGTCGGCGTGCAGGTCAGGATCGTCACCGGCCGGCTGCGGCGCGGCGACGCCGGGCCAGCGCTGCCCGTATGGAGCGGTGACGGCGAGACGCTCGGCCGGCGACAGGTTGTCACTGTCGTCGATGCCGGTGTGGTCGGCCCACCAGCCGGCCATCAAGGCCTGCGCGTCCCACGCGCCGGGGTCGGACATGTCGGCCGGCCACAGCTCGCCGTCGTCCCACGGGCGGGCGGTGTCACCGCGGAGGTGGTCAAGCAGCAGCGGCCACAGGCCGGACTTCTCATGTGCGGCACGTAACGCGGTCCACAACTGCCTTGTGGCAGGACCGTCGCTGACCCACATGGCTGGTTGATCGTCTTCGCCCTCCTCGCAGTACACCAGGCGGCCCTCCGGGAGTACGACGCCCGCAGCAGCGAGCGCATCAGGAAGCGCCGCCAGCAGACGGGGCAGTTCGGAAGATCCAGACATGCCAGGGAGCATAGGCAACCGGAGACCCGCCGCGAGGCGCGCGGAGAACTGCGACCGCAACCAAATGGCCAGACCGTGGGCGAAGCAGCCTGCCTTGAGATCACGTGCGCTGTCAAGTAGCCGCTGACGGCGCGCTTGGTCGTTGCCGGGCATCGCGGACGGCGGTAGTCGTGGAAGATGGCGCGATGATCGCGCTGCCGCATGAAGACTCCGGGTTACCACCACGGCACGTTGGACGACAGATGCTCACGATGGCCGAGCGTGGCGGACCCAGCTTCGCCGAGCAGTCATTCGTGTAACGACGGCACACTCGTCCGCCCGCCGGTCCGCACTGCGGTGTGGGCGCCGGCCAACCCGATCGCGGGTCAAAGTGAAGGCCCCGCTGTCACGTCTTGAACCATCCTCGCAGGGTCCCGGCGAACCGTTCGTCACCCAGCGGCGCCCGCCCGCACAACAGCGCCTTCACTACCGTCGGCGGCTTGTGCTGGCTGGCCATTGATGGAGTCCTTTCGGCTCAGACCGGAATCGGTTGCTTACAGGGCGGTGTGCTGCGTCGAACGTTCGGGTGTGAAGGTGTGGTCCCATGCGTAGGGAGATGCGTCCTGCTCTTCGCCGGGCCACCAGAACACCTCGGCGCCGTCGAGGTCGTCGCCGATCATGTTGATCGACTCGACCTCGACCAGCGCGACACGGACGCGGACACCGTGCGCGTTGACGTAGGCCTGTTCCGCGGCGCGCCCGAGCTCCAGCGCTCGGCCAAGCGCGCCCGCGTGATCAGTGGCCTTGAACGTGTAGACCGACACGCTCGGCAGGTAGTAGCCGGCGTCTTCCGTGTACAGGGCGAACCGCGCCGTCGCGCTGAACCACACCGGCAGCGAGCCGGCACCGCGTTCGTCCATGCCGGCGATCATCCACACCGGCGGCAGTGAACACCAGCCGTTTCACGCAGACCGCCGCCTCGCGGCCGCGACGCCGGCGATGACGGTGAGCGCCGTGACCACGGTGAGGTACGCGCGGTCCGGCAGGGTGTCGGCGTGGCCGATCAGGCCGAAGACGGTGTGACCTGCGAGTGCCCCGGTGCACGCCGCCACGGTGTGGTGGGAGGTCCAGCCGCCGGCCGCGGACCAGCGGCGCAGCGCGACGAACATGGCGGCGGCCACCGCGGCCGCGCCGGCCATCGGCAGCAGCGCCCAGGCGCCGTGGGTGAACAGCGGCTGCCTCGCTCCCGCGAACGGCCAGATCGCGCCGAGGAAGACCAGCGCCGTCACCGCCGTGAGGGCGCCCAGGACGGCGGGCCGCGGTGGCGTGGCGGGGCGCGCCGGGCGGACGCGCACCCGCAGGGCGAGCAGCGTCAGGACGGCGATCGCGGCGGCGACGCCCACGACGGCGGGCAGCGGCATCGTGTACCCCGGATCCTCGCTCGGCGGCACGGCGACCCGCAGCAGCGCGGCACCGAGGAGGGTGACGACCCCGGCCGCGATGACGCCGCCGCGGCGCAGGTAGGGCGCCGTGCCGTGGCGCGCGAAGCACAGCTCGGTGAGCGCGACCGGGACCGCGATACTGAAGACCGCGTGGTAGACGAGGTTCAGCTCCGCGTAGGCGGTGTTGACGCCGAACAGCCGCGGCGCCCAGTCGGCGGCGTGGTACAGGTGCGGGCTGGTCAGGCTCTGCAGGGCCAGGCCCTCCTCCAGCAGGCCGTACGCGACGCCCATGAGCAGCAGGTGCGGGTAGCCGCCACCCGCACGGCGGACCACCTCGCGCGCGAACAGGGCGCCGGCGCTGTAGACGGGGGCGAAGACCAGCCAGGCCCAGGCCAGCCGCAGCGGCACCGTGCCCAGCGTGACCTCGGCGGCGACCGGTGCGAGGACGGCCAGCAGCAGCGCGGCGCGGCGGTTGCGGGGGCGCGGGTCGGGCACCGGCGGGAACACGGCGCGGGCCACCGGCCGGTTGACGGCGGCGATGAGCGCGGCGAGGACGGCGAGCTGGACGCCCTGCACGGCGCGCAGCCACGCCGGGTACTCGGCCGACACGAGCAGCCAGCCGACGGCGACGAAACCCAGGACCGACACGATGCGGACCCGGCGGTAGGCGCGGTGCGCGCCGGCCAGCAGCTGACGGGCCACCCACACGTACAGTCCGGCGACGACGAGGATCGGGATCGGCCTGGTCCACAGGGTGCGGGCGAGCTCGGCCCGGTCCGCGTGCGGGTGCCGGCTCTCCTGGTACGCCAGGACGTCGCCGCGGAAGAGCAGGGTCAGCGCCGCGAAGGCCAGACCGAGCGCGAGACCGGCGACGAGCAGGCCGACGACGACACGAACGGCCCGGCGTTGCTGCGGTGTCATCATGCCACCGACGCTAGGAACGCGGCGGCGGGCGCACCTCCATCCGGCGACCGGTCCCGCGTCTGCGACTTCAGGCGGAGGGCCGGGGCCGGACCAGTCCTAGGTCGTAGGCGAGCATCAGGCGGAGGGGCGGGGCCGGACCAGCCCGAGGTCGTAGGCGAGCACGACGGCCTGGACCCGGTCGCGGACGCCGAGCTTGCGCAGGATCGACGACACGTGGGTCTTGACCGTCGCCTCGGTCACGACCAGCCGCTCGGCGATCTCGGCGTTGGTGGCGCCGCGGGCCAGCAGCATCAGCACCTCCCGCTCCCGCTCGGTGAGCTGCTCCAGGGCGCCGTGCGGGGCGGGCGGCGTCACGTCGGTGGCCGCGAACCGGTCCAGCAGCCGCCTGGTCGCGCTCGGCGCCAGCAGGGCGTCGCCGCGGGCCACGACCCGGATCGCCTCGACGAGGTCGGCCGGGCGGACGTCCTTGAGCAGGAACCCGCTGGCGCCGGCCCGCAGCGCCGCGTACAGCGCCTCGTCGAGGTCGTACGTGGTGAGGATGATGACCCGTGGGGCGCCGGGCCGGCCGGTCAGCCGCTCGGTGGCCGCGACGCCGTCGAGGCCCGGCATCCGCACGTCCATGAGGACCACGTCGGGCCGGGTCTGCTCGACCAGCCGGATCGCGTGCTCGCCGTCGGAGGCCTCGCCGACCACCTCGAGGTCGTCGCGGGCCTCGAGGATCATCCGGAAGCCGGAGCGCACGAGCGCCTGGTCGTCGGCGATCAGCACCCTGATCGTCATGTCGTCACCTCCGCTGCGCCGCGCTCATCGGTGCTGCTCCTTCGTGGGCAGCCGCGCCGCCACCTCGAACCCGCCGCCGGGCGCCGGCCCGGCCCGCAGCGTGCCGCCGAGCAGCGCGGCGCGCTCCCGCATGCCGGGGATGCCCTGCCCGGCGCCGGTGCCGGAGCCGCCGCGGCCGTCGTCGCGGACCTCGACGGACACCTCGGAAGGTCCGCTGCGGATCGTCACCTCGGCCTTGCCGGCGCCTGCGTGCCGGAGCGCGTTGGTGAGCGCCTCCTGGATGATCCGGTACGCCGACAGCTGCACGGCCAGCGGCACGTCCACGGCGTCGGCGTCCTCCCGGTGTACCGTCACCTGCAGCCCGGCGGCGCTCACCGTCTCGGCGAGCCGCTCGACGTCGCCGAGGCCCGGCTGCGGTGCCGTCTGTGCCCCGGCGTCGCCCTCGTCGTCGGCCCGGACGGAGCGCAGGAACCAGCGCAGCTCGGCGAGGGCCTCCCTGCCGGCCTGTTCGGTGCGCCGCAGCGCCTCGCGGGCCCGCGCCGGGTCGACGTCGAACACGTCGTCGGCCGCGGCCGCCTGCACGACCATGACCGACACGGTGTGGGAGAGCACGTCGTGCAGCTCACGCGCGATCCGGGCCCGTTCCTCGAGCACGGCCTGCCGCCGCTCAGCGAGCCGCCGCGCGCCGCGGGCCCGCACCAGCGCGCCCCAGCTCCAGGCGAGCACGACGCCGCCGAGCCACAGCCCGGCCAGCGTCCAGCGCCCGCGCGCGACGGCCGGGCCGCAGGCGGCGAGCGCCGCGAGGCCCAGCACCCAGAGCGTCTCGGTGGCGGGTCGCAGCCACGCGTACGTGCACACGACGACGAACGCGAGGCCCGGGCCCACGCCGGGGTACAGCACCTGCAGCCCGGCGGCGGCCGCGAGCACGACGGTGGTCCCGAGCCGGTGCCGGACCCCGAGCCACCAGAACCCGGCGGCCTGCGCGAGCACGAGCAGCACCGTCACGGTCCGCCCGGCCGCCCCGGTCACGACGAGCGGTGCGGGCGTGAGCAGCGGCGCCGACACGACGACGGCGCCCACGGCGGCGGCGACCCGCCAGCGCCGCGAGAAGCGCGCCGTGTAACCGTCCCCCATGCCGCCGTACGTTACCCGCGGCCGCGCCCGAGCGGGCTGGTCCCGCTGCCGGCTCTCATCCTGAAGTCGTAGACGCAAGACCCGTCTCGAGACGGGTGTGCCCGGTCCCGCGAATTCGTACGGTTGATGCATGACCGCTGCGAAGTGGTCGTTCACGAGGGGGGATTTCGATGAGGACGAGCGAGAACGCGTGGAGCGGAACCGTCGCGAAGAAGTCGCGCGGGCTGCTCGACGGCTCCAACCTCTACCGGCGCCTGAAGGTCCGGCTCGACGACGGGACACACGTGGACGTCAAGGTCGACCGGGACCTGTGGAGCCAGCTCGAGGTCGGCGACCGGGTCGTGAAGGCCGAAGGTGGACAGCCACGCCGCGGCTGACCGGGACGGCGTTACCGTGCTGTGGTGACAGAGCCGGTCCCGGAGCTTGTCGAGCTGCCGCAGCCGAGGGCGCTCACCGAGGCGGAGCGCGCCCTGGTGGTGCGGCTGGTGGAGTTCGCCGGTGTCGCTGAGCTCGGCGAGCAGGTCACGACGGTGCGCGTGGTCTCCGCCTGCCGGTGTGGCTGCGGTTCGGTCGGGCTGCGCAGTGACGGGCCGGCAGTTCCCGCGGCCGTGGTCGCCCGGCTGAGCGCCAACGGGCGCGACGACTACTTCGCCGTGTCGGCATCCGGCGGGGGCGACGTCAGCGTCGTGCTGCACGTCGGCAGCGGGTCGGTCGTCGAGCTGGAGCTCTTCGCGGGCGAAGGAGTCCAGGTCGCCGCGCCGCGCGCCGACGGGTTGACCGGCCTCTGGATCGGCTGACCGGACGCGCGGGGGTGGGTCACCGGGCGGCGCCCCGGGCCTGGGAGGACGTCGACGTCGGTGGCGCGCATCGGGGTGCCGCAGTGGGAGCAGCGCAGTTCGGCGTGGGCGATCTCGCCGCAGGCGTGGTGGCGGTAGAGGACCGGCGGGCCGGCGTCGCCTGCGGTCCAGCGGTCACCCCAGCCGACCATGACGAGCAGCAGGTCGCACAGCTCCTGGCCCTTCGTGGTCAGCACGTACTCGTGCCGGGGCGGGCGGTCGGAGTACTGCCGGCGGGCCAGCACGTCCTGCTCGACCAGCCAGGCGAGGCGCTGCGTGAGGACCTTGCGGGAGATGCCGAGGTCGTCGTGCAGCTGGTCGAAGCGGTTGATGCCGACGTACACGTCACGCAGGATCAGCGGCGACCACGGCTCGCCGATCACGTCGAGGGTGCGGGCGATGGAGCACGCCATGCCGGCGAACTGGGTGCGCTGCATTCCACCACTATAGGTTCCCTCAGGAGACTCTGTGCGATAGAGTTCCCTCAGGAAACCTACTGAGGGAGGTCGTCATGCCCCTGCCCGCGGTCGTCACTCCGGCGGAGTGGCAGTCAGCGCGCGATGCGCTGCTGGTCAAGGAGAAGGAGCTCACCCGCGCCCTCGACCGGCTCGCCGCCGAGCGCCGGCGGCTGCCGATGGTGCGCCTCGGCACGCAGTACCGGTTCGCCGCGCCGGACGGCACCGAGGTGGGCCTGACCGACCTGTTCGCCGGCCGGCGGCAGCTCGTCGTCTACCACTTCATGCTGGCGCCCGGTCAGGACTGGCTGTGCACGGGCTGCAGCACGTTCACCGACAACCTCGCCCCGCACGCGCAGGCGCACCTCGCCGCCCGCGACACCCGGCTCATCCTCATGGCCCGCGCGCCGCAGGCGGAGATCGAGCCGGTCCGGCGCAGGATGGAGTGGACGGTCCCGTGGTACTCCAGCCACGGCAACGACTTCCACGCCGACCTGGGCATCGAGGGTTTCGCCCTCAGTGTCCTGCTCCGCGACGGGGACGAGGTGTTCCGCACCTATGCGACCACCGGCCGCGGCGTGGACCGGCTGCGCCTGGACTTCAACCTGCTCGACCTCACGCCGTTCGGGCGGCAGGAGACCTGGGAGGACTCGCCGGACGGCTGGCCGCAGACCGAGACCATGGGCTGGCTGCGCCCGCACGACGAATACGACAACGAAGACGGAGACCACCATGCCTGAGCTCGACGCCGACGTCGCCCGCCTGGTCGAGGACGTCAACTACGCCCACATCGCGACGCTGCTGCCCGACGGCTCGCCGCACTCGGTGCCCGTCTGGATCGACCGGGAGGGCGACCGGCTCGCCGTCCTCACCGGGCCGGGGTCGCGCAAGGCCCGCAACGTCGCCCGGGACCCGCGGGTCGCCATCTCCATCATCGACCACGCCCAGCCGTACGCGACCGCGCTGATCCGCGGCCGCGTCACGGAGGTCCTCGACGGCGACGACGCGTGGCGGGTGATCGACCGCATCGCCGTCAAGTACACGGGCGCGCCCTACCCGCTGCGCAGCGACCGGGTGGTGCTGCTCATCGAGCCCGACCGCGCCCAGGCACCGTCGTTCGGGTAGGTCAGCGGGTGTCGACCCAGACCCGCACGATGGTGTGATTCGCGCAGCTGGTGTAGGACACGGCACCCACCGGCGCCCAGTTGCCCTGGCAGATGATGCCGCCGGCGCCGGGCATGAAGTGCTGCTGCAGCATCGAGACGCGGTGTTCGCCGGCACCGCCGGTGCACAGGCTCTGCGCCCAGTTGGACCCGTACGTGACGGTGCAGTCGGTCGGGGCGGCGCTCGCCGCTCCGGCGGTGGCGGCCAGCGTGCCCGCCGTGAGCAGCGCGCTGAGGGTGACCGCGGTCGCGAGCCGTGCCTTGGTGCCCATACCCACCTCATTTACTGTTAGGAATATTAACGGTCGGACTGTAACGCCTCCGTCACGCGCCGTCTAGACTCATCCATGTCAATGTGCGGCGGCATGTCATGATCGCCCGCATGAGCGAATGGGCCTACAACGACCGCCCCTCCGGCGTCCGGTTCCTGCCCGACGAGGTCGCCGAACCCGAGCGCGGCGAGATCGAGGACGAGATCTGGTCCTGGATCGTGCAGGGCCGCGACGACGCCGCCGGGTTCGTCGACTACTTCGACGACGACGAGCGGCGCGCGGGCCTCACCGACGACCAGCTCGCCGCCGCCTACGAGCGCGCCGTCGACGCACGGCTGGACCAGCAACGGCAGTGGGGTCCCGTACAGAGCAACCTGACCGCCGCGTTCACCGAGCTCAACCAGCTCGGCGTCGTCGCGCGGGAGAACTTCAGCTGCTGCGGCACCTGCGCGTCCGGCGAGATCGACGACGAGCGCGACGACTCCCGGCACTGGCACGGCTTCCTCTGGTACCACCAGCAGGACGCCGAATCCCTCGCCGCCAGCGCCAACGGCTCGGTCTACCTCGGCTACGGCGCCTACCCGCCCGAGGACTTCGACGAGGACGCCTACGAGGCCCTGCCGAAGGCCGAGCAGGAGGCACAGTACCGGGCGGACCTGGAACGCTTCCTGGACGACCTGGTCTTCCCGGTGCTGCGCAGGCACGGCATGCACGTCACGTGGAACCGCAAGCAGTCCACCCGCATCCTGCTCACCGGTGCCCAGTGGTACGCCCCGCTGAATTGAGCTAAACCGGTTGCGGCGGCACCGTGGCCGGGCCAGGGTGGGAAGAAGTCCGAGAGCGAAGGAGTCAGGGGATGCGAGCTGCGTCTGTGTTCACCCAGATGGCCATCACCGCCTATCTCGAGGACCTGACGCCCCTTGCGCATCCTGAATCTCGGCATCCTGGCGCACGTCGACGCCGGTAAGACCAGCCTCACCGAGCGGCTCCTGCACGCCGCCGGCGTCATCGACGAGCCCGGCTCCGTCGACGACGGCAACACGCAGACCGACACGCTCGCGCTGGAGCGCCGGCGCGGCATCACCATCAAGTCGGCGGTGGTGTCGTTCACCATCGGCGACGTCACCGTCAACCTCATCGACACGCCCGGCCACCCGGACTTCATCGCCGAGGTCGAGCGCGTCCTGCACGTCCTCGACGGCGCGGTGCTCGTCGTGTCCGCGGTCGAGGGCGTCCAGGCGCAGACCCGCATCCTCATGCGGACCCTGCGCCGGCTGCGGATCCCGACGATCGTCTTCGTCAACAAGATCGACCGTGGCGGCGCGCGCGGCGACGCCGTCCTGCGCGAGCTCGCCCGGCGGCTCACCCCGGCGATCGTGCCGATGGGCGCCCCGGCCGGGCTGGGCACCAGGGCGGCGGACTTCGTGCCGGCGCCGCCGCCGCTCGACGTCCTCGCGGAGCACGACGACGACCTGTTGTCGGCATTCGTCGACGGTACGGCGGTGCCGCGTGAACGCGTCCTGCACGCGCTGACCACGCAGACCCGCCGGTCCGAGGTCCACCCCGTCTACTTCGGTTCGGCGGTCACCGGCGCCGGCCTCGACGCGCTCACCGCCGGCATCGTGACGCACCTGCCCGCGACCGAAGGTGACCTCGACGCGACGGCATCCGCCAGCGTCTTCAAGGTGGAACGCGGCCCGGCCGGGGAGAAGATCGCATACGTGCGCATGTTCGCGGGCACCATCCGCGCCCGGGAACGCGTACACCTGCCGGACGGAGAACAGAAGATCACCGGCATCGCCGTGTTCGACGACGGCGGCGCGGCCGAGTCAGGGGCCCTCACGGCCGGACGGATCGGCAAGGTGTGGGGCCTCGGCGCCGCGCGCATCGGCGACCGGATCGGCGAGCCGCACGGGGCGGCGGCGCACCACTTCGCGCCGCCGAGCCTGGAATCGGTCGTCGCGCCGGTGCGTGCCGGTGACCGCGGCGCGCTGTACGCGGCGCTCACCCAGCTCGCCGAGCAGGACCCGCTCATCGACGTCCGCCACGACGACGTGCGCGGCGAGACGTCGGTGTCGCTGTACGGCGAGGTCCAGAAGGAGGTCATCCAGGCGACCCTCGCCGAGGAGTACGGCATCGACGTCACCTTCCGGGACACCACGACGATCTGCGTGGAGCGGCCCGCCGGCACCGGCGAGGCAGTGGAGATCGGGCAGAAGGACGGCAACCCGTTCCTCGCCACGATCGGCCTGCGCGTCGAACCGGCGCCACCGGGTGCCGGCGTCACGTTCCGGCTGGAGGTCGAGGCGGGCGCGATGCCGGCGGCGTTCTTCACCGCGGTGCAGGAGACCGTCACCGCCACGCTCCAGCAGGGTCTGCACGGCTGGCAGGTCGCCGACTGCACGGTCACGATGACCCGCTCCGGGTACTGGCCCCGGCAGAGCCACGCCCACCAGCAGTTCGACAAGAGCATGTCGAGCACCGGACACGACTTCCGCAGCCTCACCCCGCTGGTCCTCATGGCCGCGCTGCGACGGGCCGGCACCGTGGTGCACGAGCCGGTGCACCGCTTCCACCTCGAGGCCCCGGCCGACCAGCTCGGCGCGCTGCTGCCCGTCCTGTCCCGCCTGCACGCGGTCCCGTCGAGCACCGTCACGCAGGGCGCGACCTGCGTCCTGGAGGGCGGCATCCCGGCGGCAGCGGTGCACGAGCTGCAGGTCCGGCTGCCCGGCCTGACCCGCGGCGAAGGCGTGCTGGAGTCCGCGTTCGACCGCTACGAACCCGTGCCGGGCCCGCCGCCGGCCCGCGCCCGGACCGATCACAACCCGCTCGACCGTTTGGCGTACCTGCTGCGGGTCGTGCGCCGGGTCCCGGCGTGAGTCAGTGTCAGTGTCAGTGTCAGTGGAACACGATCGGGTGGCCGGACGCGATGCTGACGCGGCACGCCTCGTGCAGCGTCAGCCACACCATCTGTTCGGTCTCGAACGGGTCGCCCTCGGCGCCGAGCCGGTCGGCCTCCGCGTCGCTCAGCGAACCGTCCTCGTCGAGCTGGACGCCGATCCGCGGGGCGACCCGGCGCAGCTCGTCGAGCAGGCCGTGGCTGGAGCCGACCATGCCGCCGCCCGGGCCCTCATCGAGGAAGACGGGGTCCGCGATCGGCACCGGGACGTAGAAGCCTTCACAGTCGGAGTGGCACAGCAGGTGCGAGTCGAGCATCGACGCGGCATCGTCGACGAACCCGTCCGCGTCCTTGAGATCGCCGTCGACGACCGGCGTCACCGGCTGCCCCTCGACATGCAGCGCATACGCCCGCCGCAGGTAGTGCAGGCACGAGTACGGGAAGCTGCCCACATACGGCCGGGCCAGCCCGGTCGGCGGCGCCCCGTCCGGCGGCGTCCACGCGTGCCCCTCCGCGGCGAGCGCGGCGGCGAGCCCCGCGAACTGCCGCCGGTAGTGCTCCTCCCCCTCCTCGTCATAGCCGATGCACGGGTTGCCGACAGTCACCGCGAGTCCCATGCCCGCGATCATAGGGCCGCGCTGTGTGAGGATGACGGGCATGGTGGTGCGAGCGTTGCGGTTCGGGTCGGTGGCGGAGACCTACGAGCGGTTCCGGCCGGAGTACCCCTCAGAGCTGGCCGACCTGATCCTCACGTATGCCGGCAGACCCGTCCGCACCGTCCTGGAGATCGGCGCCGGGACGGGCAAGGCCACCCGCTGCTTCGCCCGCCCGGGCGTGACGGTCACGGCGACCGACCCCGACCCCGCCATGCTCGCCGAGCTGCGCAGGCACGTGCCGGCGGACGTCCGCACCGTCCAGGCCGCGTTCGAGGACCTTCCGCTGGACTCGCGGCACGACCTCGTCTTCGCCGGCGCCGCCCTGCACTGGACCGCGCCGGAGGGCCGCTGGTCGCGGATGGCCGACCTGGTGGAGCCGGGCGGCGTCTTCGCGAACTTCGGCGGCCCCGTCCAGCTCGCCGACCCCGCCGTGGAGGCCGCGGTACAGGCCGCCCGCGCTCCCTTCCTCGACACCGACGAGATCCCGTCGCCGGACGGCACACCCCCGGAGCAGGCCATGCAGTGGCCCGGCACCGAGCTGCAACGCTCGGAATGGTTCCACGACGTGCGCCAGTCGCTGCTCCCCCGCCGCCTGACGATGACCGCCACCGACTACGTCGGCTACCTGTCCACCGTCTCGGCGTACCTGGAACTACCCGAGCAGCCCCGGCAGCAGGTGTACGACCGGATCCTCCGCGCCCTGCCCCCCACGGTCGAGATCATCGCCGACGTCATCGCCCACCTCGCCCGCCGCCGGTAACCTCCGCCCCCGGCGGAGGCGTCAAGGACACTCCCCCGTCCCAGGCGCGGGCCAGCAGCACCGCCAGCCCGACCGCCTCATCCACGTCGACGGTGAGCAGCTGGATCACTTGGCGGCTCCCCGACTCGGCACGGAACGGGTGCTCCCACCAGACGACGTACTCGTCGGGGTCCGTCGTGATCCCGATCCCGACCGGCAGGATGTCCTCAGCGTCCCCGGGAAGAGGCGTCGCACAGAACCACAGCCCGTCATGGCTCTTGAACGGATGGAACGCGCCGAGCGCACTACCGCGGGCGGCCAGGGCGAGCGCGCCCCGCAGCGGCGGCCGTCCCTCGATCGCTGCCCTCGCGTCGTCGAACCGCGCCCGGGCCAGGTGCTCATCCCACTCCTGCTGCAGCCCGTGGCCCACCCCGTCCATACCCTCATCATGACAACGCACGGACACGTCAGCCAGTGCCGTCGTACGACCAGAGCACCGCCACGTCAGGCTTCATGCGCACCCACAGTGTCGAGGCCGGCGAGCCCTCCGGAAAGTCCAGACGCAGCAACTCGCGACCATGGACACGCTCGACCCCGACACTGCGTACGCCCCGAAGATCCCCGCGAGTTTCGATGTTCGCCAGTTCGAATCCCACCGTCGGCACCGAAAGGCCTGGCAGGTCAGACTCGTGCGTCCCTGGAGGTGTTGCAAGACTTGGGGCGGTGAACACAGAGGACCTCGTCGCTCAGGTGCATGACCTTCTCACCCGGGTGCCGCGACCGCCGGATGAGGCGGCAGCGGGCGGTGCCGACGACGCGGAGATCGCCGACCTGGCGCGCCGGCTGGCCCTGACCCTGCCGCCCCCGCTCGTGGCGTGGTTGCGCGTGTGCCGCGGCGATGTGATCGGCCCCGGTGGTGTCTTCGGCGCCCGCGCCGACCGGCGGCCCATCGACATGGATCACCGCAGGTCCTACCACCCCGGGTTCATCGACCGAGGCTGGCTCCCGGTCGCCGGCGACGGCTGCGGCAACACGTACGTGCTCATCACGCACGGCCCACTCGACGGCAGGGTCGCGTTCATCGAGACCACCACCGATCCGGACCGCATCGACTACCTGGTCGCCAGCGACCTGTGGCATTTTCTTCGCTTCCTGCTCGCCCGCGAGACAGGTGAACGAGGATGGCCATTCCACGCAGCGTTCGTGCAGTCCATCGATCCCCACCTGACCGACCCGACAGGCCTACTGCCCTGGCGCACCTGACCGACCGTCCATGGCAGCGACGCGACCAGCTCTCGCACTCGGACGGCGGCATGACCGCGCACCGGAACCCGGTCGGCTGCTGCTTCCTGGAGCAAGGTCGTCGCGTACGGTTTGCGTTTGTGCGTCTGTTCAACCGCCGTCGCCGTGCTGTAGCGGATCCACTTGTGGAGTTCGACGCGCATGGTCGGCTGAGTCGCGCATCGATGGCCTCTGTACGCCGGGCGGAGGACGGCTGCGCAGCCCCAGGCTGAGGCGTAATCACTCCCGGCCGGCGAGCGAGAGGGCGATGTCCAGCTCGTGCTGCTTGGCCGGGGACAGGACGCCAATCTTCTCGATCAGGAACTCCACGCTGACAGTCGTCTCCCAGGTGCAGAAGATCTTTCCGTCCTTGGGCAGCGCCACGCGAACCACGCCGCTCTCCCCCAAACCCTCCTCGGCCCCGAAAAAGACCTCGATGCCGATGGCGCGTGCGTCCGGCCCGGCCTCCTCTACGATCCTGCGTCGCTCGTCGACATCGACCGCCTGCTCGCCAGACATCAGGACGAAACCGAGCCTCTGCGACGCAGTGGCGGGTTCGACGATCTGCATGGCCAGGAATTCCGGCCCCGTCCCCCCGAGAGCAGCACGACGGGCCGCTTTTCGTCGATCTGAGCCCACCAAAGTTCGCCGCGCTCCACATGCCCTCCTCGCATCCGGTTCTTATCAGCATCGCCCCGAAACGAGATCACCAATATCAGGCGCGCTCGGGTGCGCGCACATCGGCACGAGTGTGCGCAGCTGCGCGGTTCGACACGCACGGGCGATCACCACGAAGCGTGACGACCTTCAAGCCCGCCGACGCGCGAGAACTGCGGCCAGATGTGCGCACGCGGGTCGATGCTCGGCGCGCTGGCTGTCTGCAGGGCGGAGTTAGGGTTCGCGCGTGGATTTTGCGGAGTTCGACATGCTGGCCGAGCCGTTGCGGCAGAGGTCGGCCCGGGAGCAGGCCCGGCATGGTTTTGCGCTGGTCGATGGGCTTGTCTCCACGCCTGAGGTGATCGCGCTCGTCGAGGGTCGGATGGGCATCGTCCTTCCGGACAAATACAAGGTGTTCATGACGCGATACGGCGGTGGCGTGTTCGGTTTCGTCGAGTTGTTCCCGCTCGTTGAGCCGGGAAAGCCGGCCAGGTACGGCGATGTCTGGTCGGAGAACGAGGAATGGTTCCCCGAGGGTGACTTCGTCGCCGTGGCGGCGGTGGGCACCGGCGACTACTGGGGGTTCCCGGTCACCGAAGGGCGCTGTCACGAGCAGGTCTGGTTCCATTTCCACGACCAGGAGGATCACGAGCCGGTGGCCGCGGACTTCCTGGAGTTCATCGCCGAAAAAGGGCTGAAGAGTCCTGCCGATCGCGTCATGGAACGCCGCGCTCTCGACGATCGCCGTTCTTGATGATCAGGCGCGCAACGTTCGGCACGACCGGAGACCCCAGCGCGCCGTGCCAATTGCCGGGCTGGGTCACGGCCAGGTGTGCGCTGTTCTGGCGAACGTCTCGGGATCGCTGTGCACGGGCACCACGCAGAGCAGGTGCCCACCTGGCGAGCGCATCACGAAGGCGTCCTTCCAGCGGGTCAGCGACTCCGCACCGAGCGCCGTCAGGCGAGCTACCTCTGCCGTCAGGTTGTCGGTCTCGATGTCGACGTGGTAGCGCGGCGGGTCGTCGCCGACCGCCTGGACGACGGTGAAGAAGTCGGGGACGGCGCCGACGAGAGCGGTGAACTGCTCCTCGCTGGGAGGCGAGTAGGTCGGGGTGCCCAGCGCCGCAGACCAGAAATCCACCTCCGGGCCGACCTGCGCGACCGGCGTGTCGAAGACGACACTCGCCAATCGACTACGATGCATGCCGGCCAGACTACGCGATCTCGGGCATCGACGCGGCCCGTCCGCGGGTGTGAAGCCGTCAGCGGCGCGGCAGTGCAATCTTCACGGCGCACGGCAAGGTCGGGTGCACTGTATTCGGCCACGAGCGAACGCCGCCTCCAGCACTTGGCTTCACCAAGCGTGACGTGGCGGCCGGACGCCGGCGCGTGACTCGCGGCATGAGCGTGCGGCTCCTACTTGGGGCCGTGCCAGAAGTCGCCGTCCCGGTCAAGGAGCCGGTGCGTCAAGGTCTGCGCCCGTTCCAGCCACGTCTCAACGGACCCCTCGGTGTCATCCTCGGGTCTTGCAAGCCAGTCGGTTGCTGCCTGCCGCAGGGCGGCGTGCGCGTCCGGGATCGGCGTCTTGCCTGTCTCGAAGAGGTCCGCGAGCTCCGCCCAGGCCCCGTAGAGCGCGCCACGTGCGGCAGCCAGTCCAACGCATCCAGGAGACGTCCCGGGATGTCGAGGGCGGCCTCGTACGCATCCCAAGGCTGCACGGAATCGAGGATCAACCGAGCGAGTGGATCTATCTCGTAGAGAGCAACTGAGACTCGCTGACGTCTGGCGGATGGGGCTGCCGCCCCGATGCGTTGTCGAGCGATCGGATCGCGGCAGGTGGGGATACCCAACGCCACCAGTCATGCTGAGCGGGTTCAGCCGTTCGCGGTGGGGCTCCGTTGACGAGATCGGTTGGGCAGCGGTCGCTGCCGCCTCCGCATCGCCGCTGATCCGAGTCATGGCTGCCCTGGCCCGGGCGTCGAATGGGCAGTTGCTGTCCCTCGAGCCCTCGGCTGCGGCGCGAGGGGCGGGGGCGGGCGCGTCCATCGACCGGTTGACCCGCGGACGTCGCGGACCGGTCACGATGGAGATCGTGACCGATGCATATGCCATCGAGGCCAAGGGCCTGCGCAAGACCTACGGCGCCCACCATGCGGTCGACGGGCTTGACCTCATCGTCGAACGGGGCGAGGTGTTCGCCCTGCTCGGGCCGAACGGTGCCGGCAAGACCACGACCGTCGAGATGCTGGAGGGCTTCCGCAAGCGCAGCGGCGGCGAGGTACGTGTCCTCGGCGTCGATCCGCAGCGCCGCCCGCTGGGATGGCGATCCCGGATCGGCATCGTGCTGCAGTCCACCGGCGAGTTCGAGGAGCTCTCGGTGCGGGAGGTCGTGCAGCATTTCGCGAAGTACTACCCGAATGCCGACCGTCCGGATGAGGTGATCGAACGGGTCGGGCTGCAGGGGAAGCGTAAGGACCGGGCCAAGGTGCTTTCCGGGGGGCAGCGCCGCCGGCTCGACGTGGCGCTGGGCATCATCGGCCGGCCGGAGCTGCTGTTCCTCGACGAGCCGACGACCGGCTTCGATCCGCAGGCCCGCCGCGAGTTCTGGGACCTGATCCGGGACCTCGCCGCGGGCGGGACCACGATCCTGCTCACCACGCACTACCTGGACGAGGCGGAGACGCTGGCCGACCGGGTCGGCGTGATCGCCCGCGGACGGCTGATGGCGGTCGCCACGCCGGCGACGCTCGGCGGCCGAGGCAGCGCGGCGGCGAAGGTCCGCTGGACCGCCCCGGACGGCCCGCAGGAGCACGACACCGACACCCCGGCGAAGTTCGTGGCCGACCTGGTCGCCCGGTTCGGCGGCGAGGTGCCGGAGCTGACGGTCACCCGGCCGTCGCTGGAAGACACGTACCTCTCGATGATCCAGGAGACGGCATGACCCTCACGCTGCGTCTCGGGCTGCTGCGCAGCGGCCTGGAACTGCGCCAGTTCTTCCGCGGCCGCGAGTCGGTCATCTTCTCCTTCGCGCTGCCGATCCTGCTGCTGGTCGTGTTCGGCTCGGTCTTCGGCGGCGTCGACGTCGCGCCCGGGGTGACGCTGACGCAGTACTTCGTGGCCGGCATGATCGCCGCCGCGCAGCTCACCAACGGCTTCCAGACCCTCGCGATCCAGATTCCGATGGAGCGCGACCGGGGCGTGCTGAAGCGGCTGTACGGTGCGCCGATGCCGGCTGGCTCGTACTTCATCGGCAAGGTCGCGATGGTCTACCTCATCGGCGTGGGCGGGTGCGCCATCATGCTGGCGATCGCGGCCATGTTCTTCCACGTGACGCTGCCGTCGACGGGCAGGCAGTGGTTCACGCTGCTGTGGGTCTCGCTGCTGGGCATCGCCGCCTGCACGCTGTGCGGGATCGCGTTCTCGTCGATTCCGCGGGAGGCCAAGCGGGCGCCGGCCGTGGTCACCCCAGTGGCGCTGGTGCTGCAGTTCATCTCGGGCGTCTTCTTCGTGTTCACCGACCTGCCGGCGTGGATGCAGCAGGTCGCGGCGGTGTTCCCGCTCAAGTGGATGGCGCAGGGCATGCGGTCGGTGTTCCTGCCGGACGCGTTCGCCGCGAACGAGCCCGCCGGGTCTTGGGAACTGGGCCGGGTTGCCATCATGCTGGGGGCGTGGGTGATCGTCGGGCTGGCGCTGTGTCTGCTGACGTTCCGCTGGACCGGCCGGGAGGACAATTGAACGAAGTGCCGCCGGGCGGGCACGCGTGGGACCGGTTCAATGCCGTCTGGCATCTGGTGGCCGTGGCGGCGCCGGTCATGACCGGCGTGCTGGTCTGGGCCGATGACGCACTGGCCACGCGCTCCCGCCTGCTGGCGTCCCTGCTGCTGTGCCTGTTTCTGGTGTGGTACTGGCGGGTCGGCGCCCGCGCCGTCCGGAGCCCCGTCGGACGGCGCGGGATCGTGCAGCTGGCCGGGGCTCTCGTGCTCTTCGCCGGGCTCATCATGGTGACGATGACCGCGGCGTTGCTGCTGTCCGTGCTGTTCCTGCACCTGTTCCTGTTCCTCGAGCGGTGGCGCGGCCGGCTGATCGTCCTGGGTACCGTCGCCGCGCTGCTCATGGCCGGCATGTTCGTCCATTTCGGGCTCTCCGCATCGACCGCGGTCGCACTCCTGCCGACGGTGGTCGTCCCCGTGCTGTCGGCCGCGCTCCTCGGCGCCTACATCTCCGCGCTCATCTCACAGAGCCGCGCCCGCAGCGTGCTCATCGCCGAGCTGACCGAGACCCGCGCCGCGCTGGCCCGCGAACGGCACACGGCCGGCATGACGGCCGAGCGCGAGCGGCTGTCGGTCGAGATCCACGACACGCTGGCGCAGGGCTTCACCAGCATCCTCATGCTGACCCAGTCGGCACGGCTGACCCTGGAGCGCGACGCCGCCCCGGTCCCCGACCAGCTCGACCTCATCGAGCGCACCGCCCGGGAGAACCTGGCCGAGGCGCGCTCCCTGGTGGCCGCCCTGTGCCCGCCCGACCTCAGCGCGCACAGCCTGACCGAGGCCCTGGCCCGGCTGGCCGAGCGGCACACCCGCGACACCGGCGTCCCCGTGGACGTCGAGAACGACGATCCGCCGGGCGGCGGCACGCCCGAGCGCGACGCCGTGTTCCTCCGGGCCGCGCAAGAGGCCCTCGCCAACATCCGGCGACACGCCAAGGCCTCGTCGGTGCGCATCGTGCTCTCGCCCTCGGCGCTCACGGTCAGCGACGACGGGCAGGGCTTCGAACCGGGGCGCGGCCACGGCGGCTACGGCCTGCCCGGGCTGCGCAGCCGGGTCATCGGACTCGGCGGCACCTGCACGGTCGTCTCGGCGCCGGGCGCGGGGACGACGGTCCGCCTCGAGCTGCCGATGCCATTGCCGGAGGAAGCTCTGACCGTACCGCCGGACTCACGGTGACGGTCCGTGTCCTGCTCGTCGACGACCACCCGGTAGTCCGGGTCGGGCTTCGCGGCATGCTGGAGATGGCCGAGGACCTCCACGTGGTCGGCGAGGCTGCGTCAGGCGACGAGGCATGGACCCTCACCGCCACGCTGCGACCCGATGTGGTCCTGATGGATCTGCGGATGCCCGACGTCAACGGCACCGAGGCGACCGCGCGCATCACCGCACGCTTCCCCGGCGTCCGGGTCCTGGTGCTCACCACGTACGACACCGGCGAGGACGTCCTGCGCGCCATCGAGGCGGGTGCGGTCGGCTACCTGCTCAAGGACACCCCGCTCGCGCAGCTGGTCGACGCGATCCACGCCGCGGCCCGGGGCGAGTCGGTGCTGGCGCCCCTGGCCGCCGCGCGGCTGGCCGATCGGCGCCGGGCACCGGTCGCCGAGCAGCTCACGCCGCGGGAGGCCGAGGTGCTCGGCCTGGTCGCCCGCGGACTGTCCAACCCGGAGATCGGCCGCGTGCTGTTCATTAGCGAGGCGACGGTCAAGACGCACCTGGTACGCGCGTTCGTGAAGCTCGGCGTCAGTGATCGGACGGCTGCCGTGACCGCCGCGCTGTCCCGCGGGATCCTGAGCCCACCGCCGTAGTGCCGTGCGTCCGGGCTTCCTCGGGCTGCCCGCATCAAGCGGCTGAAGAAGACCTTGGGGGAGATCGACGGACGCGCCGTCGAGGTCGGGTGGTGGTCGCTCGTCCTGGAACAGGTCGACGACGGGGTTCTGTGACGAGCCGCCGCTCTCGCGCGGTCCGGTCCCAGTTCGCGCCGCGGGTCACACGGTGCGCCACGACGTGGGCGCGGGTGACGGTCGTACGGCATGATCTGGCGCTGTGGATTGGTCGTCGGTGTTCGAGTACCGGGATCCTCGGCCGGGAGCCACGCAGCGGCAGCTCGCCGACTTCGTGACCGAGGTGCGTCGGGCGCCCACCGAGCAGGAGATCGCCGACGTCGCCGCGCAGCAGCACAACCTGTTGCCGCCCGGCGGCCCGGCGCCCGCCCCACACCGGCCGATCGACGCGAGCCGGTGGCAGCTGCCCGAACGGCCGCTGCCGCCCAGGTACCTCGCCCTGCTGGCATGGTCGGGCGGCGGCGACTTCGGCAACGGTGAGCGGTGGCTGCAGCTGTTCCCGCTCGATGGCCCAAGCGGAGTACGGGCGATGACGCTATGTCGACCAGGTGCCGCCCGACTCCGTCGCGACCCTGCTCCAGCTCAGGAAGCTGCTCGCCGTCACCTGTCGGATCGGCGCCCTTCGCGACCTGCTGGCCGGCCAGCCGATCCTTGCCGTGCAGGGCGGCCGCCCGTACGCACTCCACCGCGTGCTCGAGCAATCCGCGGAGCTCCGGCCCTACGTGTTCTACGACGCAGACGGGAGGCTCGAACCGGTCTGGCCCACGGCGGCGCGTGCATCGCTGCACCGCGGGCTATGGCACTCTCGGACCGTGAGCGACGACAGCGGGACCCCTTCGTCGGGCTCCCCAGGCCCGAGGGTTGATCACGCTGATACATCGCGCCTTCCGCCCCGCGCCCCGGGCATGACCGACGACGAGATCATCGCCGTCGCGCGGACGGCCGCCGCCGCGCGGGGGCGGAACTCACTCGCCGATGCGCGGATCACACGTATCCAGGCGGAGGCCGAGGTACTGCTCTCCGACCCGGCCTACGCCCGCGGCGGCGGCCTTCTCGTGGTCATCGACCCGGTGACCGGCACGGTGCTGCGCGTCGTGCCTCAGCTGTAGCCCCAGCCGCGGGCGCCCGTGCGCACGGCAGTGAGCAGTCGGCTCCTTGTAGGGTGTGCGCCATGATTCACGCGGGGACATTCAGGAGAGCCGCTTGGCTCACGGCCGGTGTTCTGTCGGTCAGCTTGCTCGTCGTTCCGGTTTCGCCGGCGTGGGCGACGTCGGTCAGCGGGACGCTCGACCCGACGTTCGGTGGCGACGGCACGGTGCTCACCGACGGCAGCGGCAACGGCAAGTCCGACGAAGCCGCCGGCATCGTCGTCGCACCCGACGGGAAGATCGTGGCGGTCGGGTCGGTGCTTGTCCGCCCGTTGGGCGAGGAGGAGGGCGACCAGCCCGACTACGACTTCGTGGTGGCCCGGTACAACCCTGACGGCAGCCTGGACAGCACATTCGGTGCCGGCGGCGTGGTGCAGACCACCTTCGGCGGCACCCAGAGCCGGGATGAGGCCAAGGCCGTGGCCCTGCAGCCCGACGGCAAGATCGTCGTGGCGGGGAGCACGGACCGGGACCTTGAAGACGGGAGTCACTTCGCGCTCGCCCGGTACAACTCTGACGGCAGCCTGGACACCACGTTCGGCGACGGCGGCCTGGTCGTCGCCCAGCCCAGCACTTTCACCATCGACACCGCCGAGGGGATGGCCATTCAGGAGAACGGCCGGATCGTGGTCGTCGGCAGTTCGGACGCGCTGGCCGGCGGCTCGGACTTCGACTTCGCGGTGCTGCGGTTCATGCCCGGCGGCGCGCCGGACACCAGCTTCGGTGCCGGCGGCAAGGTCCTGACCTCGTTCAACACCGGCCGGAGCCTGGACACCGCGAAAGCGGTCGCCATCCAGTCCAACGGCCGCATCGTCGTCGCGGGAATCTCCAACGCGGGGGGCAGCGACGACTTCGCGGTGACCCGGTACAACCGTGATGGAACCCTGGACGCCACGTTCGGCACGGGAGGCAAGGTCCTGACCGACCTGGGTGGCCTGCATGGCGTCGACCGGGCCAGCGCAGTCGCCCTCCAGGCCAACGGGAAGATCGTGGTGGCGGGCTCCGGAGGCGGCTTCAGCCTGGTCCGCTACCTCCGCGACGGCACCCTGGACCCCACGTTCGGCACCGGCGGGTTCGTCAACACCCCGCTTGACGGGCGGCCACTGGCGGTGGCCGTCCAGCTCGACGGCCGGATCGTGGCCGCCGGGGTGACGTGGCCCGCACCCTTCAGCACCGACTACAACTTCACCCTGATCCGCTACAACCGCAACGGCTCGCTGAACACCTCGTTCGGCGACGGCGGCAAGGTGACGACGGACTTCAGCGGCAGCGGAAGCCACGACCAGCTCAACGCCCTGGCGATCCAGCCGGACGGCGGGATCGTCGCCGCGGGGTCGTCCTACTCGCCGGGCCACCAGAACGACTTCGCGCTGGCCCGATACCTGCCGTAAGCGTCAACAACGCGGGTGAGGTCGAAGCCTTCGGCCTCACCCGCACTGATCCGCCACTTCGGCCTCGCTGGCGCGATCCTCAGGGCGACCCACCGTAGAAGTTCCCGCCAGGCCTGGGTTTCGGGTGGGCGGAACCGCGGTACCTTGCCCGGAACGGGCCGGCTGACCCCGCCCGCCGGCGCGGTGTCATGGCCCGCCGCCGACCTGGTGAGGTGCGCCGTGCAGGATGCGGGCGGCACGGCCGGCCGGATGCCCGCAGGCTCCGGCCTCCTGCGGCGCGAAGTGGGGCTGTGGGGCCTGACCTTCGTGTCGCTGGGCTCGATCATCGGCTCCGGATGGCTGCTCGGCGCGCTGACCGCGGCGCAGGCCGCCGGGCCCGCGTCGCTGATCTCCTGGCTGCTCGCCGGTGGGATGCTCGCGCTGCTCGCCCTGGTCCACGCGGAGCTCGGCACCTCCTACCCGGTCGCCGGCGGCACCGCGCGGTTCCCCGGGTTCGCGTTCGGTGCGCTCGCCGGACTCACCGCGGGCTGGGCCGCCTGGCTGCAGGCCGTGACGATCGCGCCGATCGAGGTGGAGGCGAGCCTGCAGTACCTCAACAACATCGCATGGGTACGCAGCCACCTCGGCCTCCTGCACGCCGACGGCACGCTGTCACCGGCCGGGCTGGGCTTCGCCACCCTGCTCATGTTGCTGTTCACCGTGATCAACGTGCTGGGGGTGCGGCGGCTCACCAGGAGCAACGCCGCCGTCGTGCTCTGGAAGCTCGCGGTGCCGGTGCTCACCGTCATCGTCGTCGCGGCGCTGACCTTCCATCCGTCCAACTTCACCGCGGGCGGAGGATTCAGCCCGTACGGTGCCCACGGCATCTTCGCCGCGCTGCCCGCCGGTGTCGTCTTCTCCCTGCAGGGCTTCGAACAGGCGATCCAGCTGGGCGGGGAGGCGCGCGATCCGCAGCGGGACCTGTCCCGCGCCGTGATCCTGGCCATGCTGATCGGAACAGTGCTGTACATCCTGCTGCAGATCGTCTTCATCGGCGGTCTGGACCCGCGCAACCTCGCCGGCGGGTGGACGCATCCGGTGGGCGCCGGGGACTTCGGCCCGTATGCGACCATCGCCGCCGCGGCGGGCGCCGGCTGGCTGGCCGCGCTGCTGTACGCCGACGCGTTCGTCTCGCCCGCGGGGACGGGACTGGTCTACCTCGGCGCCTCGGCTCGGCTCTCCTACGCGCTGGCCCGGCAGGGCACTCTGCCGCAGGCGCTGAGCTCGGTCAGCCGCCGCGGCGTGCCGGTGTACTCGATCGTGCTGGCGTTCGTCGCGGGAGAGCTGGCCTTCCTGCCGTACCCCAGCTGGCAGTCGCTCGTCGGGCTCGTCACGTCGGCGACCGCGATCATGTACGCGTTCGCGCCGGTGTCGCTGGCCGCGCTGCGCCGCCGTGATCCCCAGCACCACCGCCCCTACCGGCTGCCCGCCGCCGGGGTTGCCGCACCCGCGGCCTTCGTCTCGGCGAACCTGGTGATCTACTGGGGCGGCTTCGAGGCGACCTGGAAGCTCCTGCTGGCGATCGGCGCAGGGCTGGCACTCTTCGCGATCACCGTGGCGCACACCCCCGACCGGGCACGGCCCGCCTTCGACTGGCGTGCGTCGTCGTGGATCTGGCCCTGGCTCGTCGGGCTCACCGTCATCGGGTTCCTCGGCCGGTACGGGCGCGGCGCACGCCTGTGGCTGCCCGGCTGGATCGACCTGCTCGTGGTCATCGCTTTCAGCCTCGTGATCTTCGCCTACGCCGTCAGCGTGGCCGTGGACAGCGAACGGGTCCGTGCCGCGGTCGACCGGGAACGGCCCGAGCTCGCCACCTCGCTGGAGCGTGACGCACCGTGACGATCGAGTACCACCGCCGGTCAGGACTGGGCGACATCGGGCACCGGGGTGCCACCGGTCCGGGTGAGCGCGCGGGTCAGTGCCGGCCGGCCGGCCGGATCGGCCAGCAGCAGCAGCAGCAGTGCGCTGCTCCCCGTTGGCAGGGCCTGCATCGTCCGCTCGACGGTGGTGTCGCTGAGGCCGGCGTCGTGCCGGCGCGCCACCACCGCGACCGCACCCGCGCCGATGACCAGACCGGTAATCGGGAGGCCGACGAACGTGCCCAGCACGACCCCCCAGGCGCCGCCGGCGAGGGTGCCGTCGATCGCGTCCATGTCCCGGGTCTCCTGCACGTGTATCCGGTCCGCCTGGTCGGACCAGGCGACCACGGCGTCGTCGAGGCGCACCGGACGGTGCTGGCGCAGCGCGGTGATCAGTGCTGCGCGAGCCCCCGTCACGTCGTCGAACGAGTAGGCCATGGTCTGGTCAGCGCGCAGCAGGGCCGGGCGGCGCAGGCGCCCGGCCAGCGGACGCCGCCGCATCTGCCAACCGGCCAGGAAGCCCAGGAGGACGGCCAGCAGGTGCCCGACGTCGGTGAAGGTGCCGCCGTTCAGGAACGGCAGGACCACGACCGCGATCGCCAACGGCACCAGGTACCGCCGCGCACGCACCGGCAGGGTGAGCGCCAGCGCGCCGGCGACGGCGTGCGAGCCGTAGCTCGTGCCCACATCGCTGGCCACGGTGATCGCGCCGCCCAACCAGCCGCCGCGGACGCCGGCCAGCAACAGCCCGTACACGAGGCAGCTCGTCACCGCGTTGGACCCGAAGAACACCACGAGCAGCCGCCGCCACCCCCACAGCACCTCGGCCACCGACAGGAGCAACAGCAGCGGGACCAGCGCAACCACGCCGACCCGTTCGTCGAGCACGAAGGCGCTGGTGACCAACGTCCAGAACCGGTGGTCCTGCAGGTTGGCCACGTTGGTGGAGTTGGCGAGGACGATCTGGGTCCGGACCTCCGCACTGACGGCGTGGTTCAGGATGACATTGACGCCGATGACGATCAGCACGTACAGCGGGGCCAGCCGCACCCGCGCGAGGAACGACAGGCAGATCCTCGTCTTGGCCGACCGGCCCTCCGCGCCGTGAAGAGCGTCGGCGAGCTCGCCGCCAGGCAGGTAGGAGGCCGCTACAAGGCCAGGAGGATCCCGGTACAACCGGCACCGGCTCCGCACGCCCATGAGATGCGACCCATCAAAGATGATCTCCTTGTCGAGTGTACTGCGTCACGGAGCCCGAGCGCTTCGTCCCGCGGGCACAAGCCGGGTGATGGGTTCCCGCCGCTCCTCGTCGGGTTCGACGAGCGCCGCGCCGATCGTGGTCGCACGACGCCACTTATGATCGTCGGGGTCTTCCGGATGGGCAGGAGTGCGGATGCGGGTCGGGATCTCCGGGACACACGGGACCGGGAAGACGACGCTTGTCGAGGCGCTGTGCGCGCACCCTACCGGGCAACGTCGGGGTGGATGAGCCGTATTACCTGCTCGAAGAGGAGGGCTACGAGTTCCAGTTTCCGCCGTCGCTGGAGGACTACCGGGCGTTGCTGGCCCGCTCGGTGCGGAGCCTGCTCTCGCCGCCGTCGCCGTCCGGGACGATCTTCGACCGGACGCCGTTGGATTACCTCGCATATCTGGCCGCGACCGGCGCGGACCCCTCGGAGGAAGCCGATGGCGCACGGCTACGCCAGGCGTTCTCGAGCCTCGATCTGTTGGTCATCACGGTGACCACACCCCGAGACGGAGCAGATTCTGCCGGCGGTGGAGTTGCCTGGCCTTCGCGCGCGAATGAATGACGCGCTGGTGGAGTTGGTCTACGACGACCCGCTGAACGCCTGGGAGGACACGCCGGTGTTGGAGCTGAGCGGACCGCTCGACGGCCGGCTGGACGCGGTCCTCGCCGCCCTGAAACAGACCTGGCGGTAGTAAACGGTGCGGTGGGCGGTCCGCGGCCACTCCCACGCGGCGCAGCACCCGGATCTCGGCATGTCTGGGAGCCGGGCAAACCCACCCGCCGTAACGTTCCACTGCAATCTCATCGCGGCATGAGCGCGTAGCTGCTGTTTGGCTACGGCTGGGGGTACGTCTCCAGCAGCCGGGCCGCCTCGGCGCGCAGCTCCGCCCGGGTGAGACCGCCGCCGAACATCGAGTCGGCGACCAGGTCCAGGAACCGGATGAACTTGTCGGCGCCCGCCGGTGGCCGGCCGGGCAACGGCCGGAGGCGGCCGCGCTTGCGGGCGTTCCACTCCTGGATCACCCGCACGCTGGCGTCGTCGGCGCGCTGCCAGCACTCCCACCAGTCGAGGTCGTCGAGTTCGACGGCCGGGTACACCGCCTCCACCAGCACGAGTCCGAACGCCCGCACCAGTGTGCCAGCCACAGCCGGCCGTCGGGCGTCGCACCACCGAACTGCAGGCAGTAGCTCTCCTTGATCTCCACCGCCAGCACCGGCGCGCCGGTGGCGACCGCCAGCGGCACGGGCCCGCCGTGGATGGCGGGCCACTCGTGGTGCATCGGCGTCAT